>JACDHG010000180.1 GCA_013821195.1 Propionibacteriales bacterium | reverse complement strand
GAGCCGGGTCGCGCGGTCTTCCTGGACGCCGACTCCCTGGAGATCCTTGCCGACGTCGAGGCCGGCTTCGGACCGGACGCGCTGATCATCGCCCCGGACGCCTCGGTCGCGATGGTCGCCAACGAGATCGAGCCGAACGACGCGTACACCGTCGACCCCGAGGGCTCGATCACGATCGTGGGCCTGGACACCTTCGCGGCGACCCAGGTCGGCTTCGACGACTTCACCGAGGCGGACCTGGACGACTCGGTCCGCATCTTCGGCCCGGGCGCCTCGGTCGCCCAGGACCTCGAGCCCGAGAACATCACCTACTCCGCGGACTCGGGCACGGCCTGGGTCACCCTGCAGGAGAACAACGCGATCGCCGAGGTCGACGTGTCCGCGGGCGAGGTGACCGACATCGTCGGGCTCGGGTTCAAGGACTGGCGGACCGCCGGCAACGGCTTCGACGCCAGCAACGCCGACGACGAGATCAACATCCGCGACTGGCCCGTGCTCGGCATCCCGCACCCCGACGCCCTGGCGGCCTACCAGGTGCGGGGGCACACGTTCCTGGTCACCGCGAACGAGGGCGACGCCCGCAGCTACGACGGTTACTCCGAGGAGGAGCGGCTCGCCGACGTCACCCTCTGCGACGACGTCCGCTACGACGGGATGGGGCCGGAGGAGCTGCAGCAGGACGAGAACCTCGGCCGGCTGAACATCACCACCGCGAACGGCTTCGACGAGGACCGCGGCTGCCTCGCCGAGATCTACGCGTACGGGGCCCGCTCGTTCTCGATCTACACACCGGGAGGCGACCTGGTCTACGACTCCGGCAGTGACTTCGAGGACGTCACCGCGCAGGTGCTGGGCCGCAACGGGTTCAACGCCAACAACGACGAGACGGGTCCGGACGCGTTCGACACGCGCAGCGACGACAAAGGCCCTGAGCCCGAGGGCGTGGCCGTCGGGCGCGCCTACGGCAACACGTACGCCTTCGTCGGCCTCGAGCGAGTGGGCGGCGTGCTGACCTATCAGGTGACCGACCCCGCAGAGCCGGAGTTCGTTAGCTACACCACGGGACGGGACTTCGACGCGCCGACGCCGGAGGAGTCCGTCGACCTGGGGCCCGAAGGCGTGCTGTTCGTGCCCGACGACGAGAGCCCGACCGGCCGCCCGCTGGTCGTCCTCTCCCACGAGGTGACCGGAAGCACCACGATCTACCAGGTTGACCCGGTGACCCCCGGTCGGGGGCGTCGCGGCCGGTAGTCTCCGGCGCCGCCGATGACGAGGTCGGGGGGAGAGCCCTTGTCGGCTCTCCCCCGGCCCGCGGGGGCTAGCCGCGCGGGGCGTACATGATCGTGGCGACCCCGACGAGGCAGATGAGCGCACCGGCGATGTCGTAGCGGTCGGGTCGGAATCCGTCCATCACCATCCCCCAGGCCAACGAGCCGGCCACGAAGACGCCGCCGTACGCGGCCAGGATGCGTCCGAAGTTGGCGTCCGGCTGCAGGGTCGCGACGAAGCCGTACAGGCCGAGCGCGACCACCCCGGCACCGATCCACACCCAGCCACGGCTCTCGCGGACGCCCTGCCAGATCAGCCACGCCCCACCGATCTCGGCCAGGGCTGCCAGCGCGAACAGGAGCAGCGAACGGGTGACAGTCACCCGCCCACTGTAAAACTGCCGTACTCACCCCTCGACGGCGTTCGGGTCCATCCAGAAGACCTCCCAGTGGTGTCCGTCCAGATCGGAGAAGCTGCGGCCGTACATGAAGCTCTCCTCCATCGGCTCCTTCACCTGCTGCGCACCGAGGGCGAGCGCCTTGTCTGCCAGCTCGTCGACCTGCTCCCGGCTGTCCACCCCCAGCGCCATGATCTCGCCGGTGCTGGTGGTCGCGTCCGCGATGCTCTCGGGTGTGAAGGTCTGGAAGAACGGCTCCACGAGCAGCATCGCGTGGATGTCGTCGCTGAAGACGATGCAACTGGCGTTGGCGTCGGAGAACTGTGGGTGCTGCGTGTAGCCGAGCCCGGCGAAGAAGCCGGTCGACGCGGTGAGGTCCTTCACGGGCAGGTTGATGAAGATCTTGGTGGACATGGGACGTCCCATCTGTCGTCGCTCGCGCGGTCCCGGGCGGAACCGCGCCTTCTGTACGAGTTCTGATTGCGTCGGCGAAGGGGACTGGAGGACGCTGAGGTCCGTGACGATTGCTGAGCAGCTCGCGCGCGGTCGGGAGGCGTTCGACACCCGCTCGTGGGAGCGGGCCCACGCCTGCCTTGCTGCGGCCGACCAGGCGTCGCCGCTGGAGCCGGAGGACCTCGAGACGCTGGCGACCGCCGCCTACCTGACTGGGCGGCACGAGCCGTGCACCGACCTGTGGGTGCGGGCGCATCGGGGGTACGTGAGCCGCGGCGACCCCGAGCAAGCGGCCGGCTGCGCGTATTGGCTGGCGTTCACGCTGGTCAACCGCGGTGAGTTCGCGCTCGCCGCCGGCTGGGTCAGCCGCGGTGTCGAGCTGCTCGACATCGGGACGCGCGACTGCGTGCAACGCGGCTACCTGCTGATGCTGACCGGGATCCAGGCCCTCATGCAGGGCGACGCCGAGCGCGCACTGCCGACGATCCTGCAGGTCCGAGCCATCGCCGACCGCTTCGCCGATGCCGATCTCACGGTCCTGTCCCGGCTCGGCCACGGCCAGACGCTGCTCGAGCTCGGCCGGACCGACGAGGGTGTCGGGCTGCTCGACGGCGTCATGGTCGCGGTCACCAGCGGCGAGGTCTCGGCCACCGTGGCGGGGCTCGCCTACTGCGCCGTGATCTCTGCCTGCCACGACATCTTCGACGTACGCCGCGCCCAGCAGTGGACGACCGCTCTCACGCACTGGTGCGACGCCCAGCCAGATCTGGTCCCCTACACCGGACAGTGCCTCGTCCACCGGGCCGAGATCATGCAGCTGCGCGGCGCTTGGACGGACGCGACCGAGGCCGCCCACGCCGCGTTCGAGCGGTTCGAGCTGGCCGGCGACCATGTCTCCGCCGGGGCGGCCTACTACGTGGCCGCGGAGCTCGACCGTCTCCACGGCGACGCCGAGCGCGCCGACGTCGGCTACCGCGAGGCGAGTCTGCGCGGGCGCGACCCGCAGCCCGGTCTGGCGCTGCTCCGGCTCGCTCAGGGGCGGACCGACGCCGCGGTGTCCATCATCCGGCGCGTGGTCGACGAGACGCAGGACCGGGTACGCCGCCCGCGAGTGCTCGCCGGACAGGTCGAGATCATGCTCGCCGTCGGTGACCTGCCTGCCGCCCGAGCCGCCTGCGCCGAGCTGGACCGGATCGCCACCGGGTGCGGGGCTCCCCTGCTGCTCGCCACGGCCCACCAGTGCACCGGCGCGGTCCTACTGGCCGGGGACGACGCGCGCGGGGCACTGGCCCGACTGCGCATCGCGTGGTCCACCTGGCGCGAGCTGGACGCACCGTACGAGGCCGCCCGCACCCGCGTGTTGATCGGGCTCGGGTGCCGCGCGCTCGGCGACGAGGACTCCGCCCGGTTGGAGCTGGACGCGGCCCGCTCGGTGTTGCACCGCCTAGGCGCCGGACCCGACGTGACTCGCATCGACGCGCTCAGCCAGCCGGGGCCCGCGGCGCACGGCGGGCTCAGCAGCCGCGAGATCGAGGTGCTGCGCCTCGTCGCGACGGGGAAGACCAACCGGGCCATCGCCGCCGATCTGGTGCTCAGTGAGAAGACCGTGGCCCGGCACCTCAGCAACATCTTCACCAAGCTCGGCCTGGCGTCCCGGGCAGCGGCCACGGCGTACGCGTACGAGCACCACCTGCTGTAGGCGCGTGGGCAGTTTCACCCACGCGCTGGTGGCCGGTTGGTGGATTGTCCCGACGCGGCATGCCTGGCCGGCTCCGTAGCGTCATGGGCGGAAGGGAGACTCCGATGACCATCGAGCAGTGCGACACCATCATCATCGGCGGTGGGCAGGCAGGCTTGTCCACGGCGTACCACCTCACCAGGCGCGGCGCATCATGCGTGATCCTGGAGGACCACGAACGCGTCGGCGACATCTGGCGCCGGCGCTTCGACTCGCTGCGGCTCTACAGCCCCGCGAAGTACGACGGGCTTCCCGGCTGGGCGTTCCCGGTCCCGCCCTGGACGTACCCCAGCAAGGATCAGGTCGCCGACTACCTCGAGGCGTACGCGTCCAGGTTCGAGCTGCCCGTCCGTACCGGCGTGCGCGTCGACACCGTGACGCAGGACGGCGACCACTTCGTGGTGCGCGTCGGTGACCAGACCTTCGAGGCCGGCAATGTCGTGGTCGCCTCCGGCACCTGGCAGGACCCGCGGACACCAGAGCTCGCTGCCCAGCTCGACCCGTCGATCCGCCAGCTGCACTCCCATCACTACCGCAACCCGTCGCAGCTGCAACCCGGCGACGTCCTCGTGGTGGGGGCCAGCCACTCGGGCGCCGACATCGCGCTCGAGGTCTCCGGCGGGCACCGCACCACCCTCGCCGGGCCGGTCAGGGGGGAGCTGCCGATGGACATCGAGGGGCGGGTGGCCCGGATGGTGCTGCCGTTCCTCTGGTTCGCGGCCAACCACGTGTTGACCAGGGCCACGCCCGTCGGTCGCAAGATGCACCCCGAGGTGCTGGCTCATGGTGGACCGCTGCTGCGGGTGAAGCAGGCGCACCTCGCAGCAGCGGGTGTCGAGCACGTGTCGGAGAAGGTGACGGACGTCCAGGACGGACTGCCGGTGCTCGCGGACGGCCGTGTCCTCGACGTGCGCAACGTCGTCTGGTGCACCGGCTTCGGCAAGGACCTGTCGTGGATCCAGGTGCCGTTCGACGTGCAGGACGGGTGGCCGGTGCAGGAGCGCGGGGTCGTCCCGTCGCTGCCGGGGCTGTACTTCATCGGCCTGCCGTTCCTGTACGCCTTCGCCTCGATGCTCGTGGGTGGCGTCGGCCGGGACGCCGAGCGGGTGGCCGAAGACATCGTCTCGCGCGGTCGGGTCGCTGTGCCAGCCTGACCCGCCGCCGCCGCTGGCGGTAGGCAGGGCAGGCTAGTGCCATGCCCTGGGCGACGAACCCTCGAGACGGGGTCCGCAGCTACTTCGAGGACACGGGTGGCGACGGATCACCAGTCCTGGTCTACACCGGCCTCGCGGACCCCCTCGAGGAGGCGCAGCAGAATCCGCTGGTGCGCGCGCTTGCCTACGAGCATCGGATGGTGTTCGCCGACCACCGCGGCCACGGACGCAGCGACAAGCCGCACGACGTGGATTCGTACGCACTGCCGACCAGAGTCTTGGACGCCGTGGCGGTGCTGGACCAGGCCGACGTCGAGCGTGCTCACGTGCTCGGCTTCTCCTGGGGAGCCCGGCTGGGGTTCGCGATCGGGGAGCACGCGCCCGAGCGAGCGCTGTCGCTGGTGCTGTGCGGCAACCAGCCGTACGCATGGGAGGAGCGCTGGCCCTTCGTCCCGATGCTCAGCGAGGCGCTCGACGCTGCGCAGCACTCCGGGATGCAAGGCTTCCTCGACACGCTCGAGTCGACCTTGAGTGACGCTCTCGGGGAGACCGTCCGCCGACGGCTGCTCGACAACGATCCGCGAGCGATCGGCGCTGCCTGGCGCTCGGCGATGTCCGAGGGCGCGATCTCCCGCGACCTCACCGCTTGGCGGCTGCCCTGCCTGATCTACATGGCCG
>JACDHG010000048.1 GCA_013821195.1 Propionibacteriales bacterium | reverse complement strand
GCACCAGATCGCGGCCGAACCGTACGGCGAGGTGCTGCTCTGGGTCATCGCAGTCGGCCTGTTCGCCATGGCTGCCTGGCAGGCGATCGAGGCGTTCGTCGGGCATAGCGGCCGAGACAACCCCAAGCGCACCTTCAAGCGGGTCACCTCCGGGGGCAAGGCGCTGATCTACACAGCTCTCGCCCTGTCGTCGGCCAAGACTGCGTTGCAGTCCACGTCGAAGTCCGCCAGCAAGGACTCCATGACCGCCAGGCTGATGGCCCTGCCCTTCGGGCGTTTCCTCGTCCTCGCCGTCGGCTTGGTCATCGTCGGGGTCGGAGTCGCGCTGATCGTCAAGGGCGCGAAGAAGAAGTTCAAGCGCGACCTCGAGGCTCGCGCGACCTCCGGCCGCTCGGGTTCCACCGTGGTGAGGCTTGGTCAGGTGGGGTACATCGCCAAGGGCGTTTCGCTGGGCGTCCTCGGCGGGTTGTTCGTCTGGGCGGCGGCGACGTATGACGCGGACAAGGCCGGCGGTCTGGACGTGGCGCTGCGCAAGCTGCTCGACACCGGCGGCGGGCCGTGGCTGCTGGCCCTGGTCGCCGCCGGCATCGTCTGCTTCGGTGCCTTCTGCTTCGCGTGGGCCTGGTACGCCGACACCCAGTCCTGACGCCGACCCGCCGGCTCGAGCAGGTGCCAGCAGGCGAATGCCAGTTGTCCCTTTGTGAAGATCGCTTCGCTGTCTCAGGAGGCTGCGCTGAGCCTGTCCAGGTCGTCCTCGGTCAGCACGAGCTCGGCGGCAGCCGCCGAGTCCTGGATCGAGGCGGGTCGGCTGGCCCCCGGGATGACGATGACCCGCGGCGAGAGCGAGAGCTCCCAGGCGAGACACACTTGCTGGGGACTGACGCCGCGAGCCTCGCCCACCTCGGCGAAGACGGCGTACGTCGACCCCAGCTCCTTCGCACCCGCGGCACCGCCCAGCGGGCTCCAGGGAAGGAAGGCGAGGCCGAGCTCGTCGCAGAGGGAGATCTCGGGCTCGCTGGTGCGGAAGTCGGGAGCGAACTGGTTCTGCACGGACACGAGGGCCGCACCGAGGATGTGGTGCGCCGTCCTGATCTGGTCGGGGTCGGCGTTGGAGATCCCGACCCGCTCCACCAGGCCGGCGTCGTACAGGGCCTGCAGACCACCCATTGTCTCCTCGTAGGGGACGTCGGGGTCGGGACGATGATGCTGGTAGAGCCCGATCGCCTCGACGCCCAGGCGTTTGAGCGACTCCTCGCACGCGGCCCGCAGGTACTCCGGCCTGCCGTCGACGCCCCAGTTCGAGCCGTCGCGGGTGTGGCCACCCTTGGTGGCGATGACCACCTGGTCAGCTGCGCCGGGGTACGTCGCCAGCGCCTTGGCGACAACCTCCTCGTTTCTGCCCGGCCCCCGGTCGGAGGGGGTGTAGGCGTCTGCGGTGTCGACAAGTGTCACTCCCGCATCGAGGGCCGCATGCACGGTGGCGATCGCGTCAGACTCTGACGGGCGCCTGTCCATCGTCAGAGGCATGGCGCCGAGGCCAACGGCCCCGACCTGGATGTTTCCGAGCTGTCTCATCTGCATGCCTCCACCTTGTCAGGCGATCCGCATGAACGCACGCGGAGACTCATGCGCACGGGTCGGTGGCAAGAGCGATGTCGCGGCCAGCAAGATGGACCCATGGACCTGTCCGGGCTCGGTGACCGTGCCTTCGAGCGCGGCAGGTTGTCGGTCTCGGCCCGCCTGCGTCGCTTGCAGACGAAGGCGTGGATGATCGGTCAGTGCGCCCTCGCAGCCGGCGTCGCCTGGGCCGTCGCGACGGAGCTCTTCGGGCACACTCGGCCGTTCTTCGCGCCTGTCGCCGCCGTCCTATGCCTCGGGACGTCATACGGGCAACGGCTTCGTCGCGTCGCCGAGGTGACCGTCGGCTGCGCCGTAGGGATCGGGATCGCCGACGGGTTCACCCACCTCTTCGGTCAGGGTGGTTGGCAGATCATCGTCGTGGTGGCCGTCGCCATGTCGGCGGCGATCCTGCTCGACGCAGGCGTGATCTTCATCGGCCAGGTCGCGGTCCAGGCGATCGTGGTCACGACGCTGCTGCCCCTCGACGGCGGGGCTAGCCGCATCGTCGACGCTTTCATCGGCGGCGGTGTCGCGTTGGTCGCGGCGACGCTCGTCCCGGGCGCTCCTCTTCGGCGACCGCGCGAGGAGGCCGCCAAGGTGACACGCGAGCTCGCGCGGCTGCTGCGGTCCGCGTCAGACAGCGCCCAGCACGCCGACCTCGACCAGGCAGCGAGCACACTCGACCGGGCACGCGAGACCGAGACGCTGCTCGACGATCTGCAGGCCGCGGCCAGCGAGGGGCTCGAGGTGGTCAGGTCGTCACCGTTTCGCCGGGGCTCCAAGGAGCAGGTGCGCTCGATCGCCGATGTCGTCGGCCCGTTGGACCGGGCGATGCGCAACACCCGCGTGCTGATCCGCCGTGTCGTCGTGAGCGCCCGGCTCGACGAGACAATGCCTCCCGACTACCTGGAGATGCTCGTCGGGCTTGCTGGCGTCGCTGCGTCGATGGCCGACGAGTTCGCCGCCAACCACCCGCCTGACGCGGCCCGCCCTGCACTGCTCTCCATCGCCGAGCGCACCGCCGACGCCAGCGAACCGCTGACGTTGTCCGCCGCAGTCGTGCTCGGCCAGCTGCGCTCGCTCGTCATCGACCTGCTCGAGCTGAGCGGGCTCACCTACAGCGAGGCGATCGCTCGCATCCCCGCCCGCTGACGGCGGCCTCCCCCAGGTCCGATTCGGAAGCTCGCGCGGCGGCGGCGTCCAATGTCAGCGCTGGCTGCGGAGATAGCGCCCGGCGACCTTGAGAGCGTTGTCGATCGGCTCCTTGCCCCGCGGGTAGGTGTAGTCCTGCCCGGGGTTGCGGATCACGAGGTAGGTGATCATGTCGGTACTTCGTACGAAGCCCTCGGCGTTGAACCAGACCGCGTCCGGCTCACCCGGGACGGGTCGGTATGTCGTCATCCACTGCAGCCCGGGGCCGACATCCGTCTTGACCTCTGCCGTCGCTGTCACCTTGGCGTCCTTGAGTCCCTGCTTGTCGACGCGCTGCTGGCAGCGGTCGTGCCAGGCGACGAGCACCTGCTCGGCCGTGACCGCTGTCTCCTCGTCGGGAAAGACAGCCGTCACCTGGACAGCACTAGCGTCCTCGGAGAGGCTGCTGCGGTAGTCGGTGCGGGAGGCGACGACGCCGCCGATCGAGATCATGCTCGTGACGCTGCACACTGGCGGCGGCTCCTCGCCTGGCCCGCGCAGGGTCCGGTGACGGTCCCACACCCACTCCTCGTTGAAGCCGGGAAGCTCTGCCGCCTTGATGAGCGCCGCTCGGGCCCGTCCGGCTGTTCTGCTTGCCGGTGGGGTGGGTCTCGTCGTTGTCGGGGGCTGCGTGGTGTCGGGCGTGGTGGTCGTCGACTGCGACGTGGTGCTTGCCTCGCCGGGCGTGGACGGTGCAGTCGAGGTCGCGGACGTCGCGGGATCCGACGTCGGGGAGTCCACGGAGCTGGACTCCGGATCGTCGGGGGCTGGAGTGTCCGCAGTGCATCCGCCAAGAGCCAGGCATACGACCACAGCCGCAGACGCCGTCGGTCTGCCGGGCGTGCGTCGTCTCATGGGGAATCTCCTCGTGGGCGTCGGCCGGACGGCACAGCGTGTCACCTAGACGCCTCAGCACATCACGAACGTTGCATCAGCCTCCTTCGGCGCGCCGAACGTGGGGTCACCCGGCCGAGGTGACCGTCAGCTGGGTTCGGATCCCGTCACCGACCATGCCGGGCTTGCAGGCAACCTCGTAGTCGCCGGCGGTGAGGTCGACGATGAAGTCCTGTGATGTCCCTGGCCCGATGTTCTCGACCTCTCCCATGATCTTGGAGAACTCGTCACCTTCCTTGCCGTAGACGTAGACCTCCGTCACGTCAGAGCCGGTGTTCTCGACGTCGAAGCTGACCTCGCCGGCCGGGATGGAGGTGTCCTCGACCTCGCACGTCGTGTCGCCGGCCTTGATGCCGTAGCTCTGAGCAGACGACTCACCGTTCCCGCCGCACGCGCTCAGGGTAAGGAGGAGAATGCCGACCGCGGTGGCCAGGAGACGGTGGATGTGCATGGGCAGGTGCCTTTCGGGCTCGGTAGGACGCGGTGAGGCTGAGGGGCAGCCGTGTCAGTTGGTCGCGGGTGCCTCCACCCGTGGCCGGGGGGCCGGGCGAGACTTCGCCGGCCACAGGAACAGCGTCATTGTCACGGCGAGGTAGGTCGTCCAGACACCAAGCTCGACGTACGTCGGTGCAGGGTTGAAGTTGAACGCGCCCTTGAGCAGCGTGCCGTACCACGAGGAGAGCGGCACCTGGCTACTGATGTCGAAGACGGTGCTCGTAAGGCCGCCGATCCAGCGAGCCTCTTGCAGGTCGTGGAAACCGTAGGCAAGGACCCCGGCAGCAACGACCACCAGGCCGATGCCGGTGTAACGGAAGAACGTGGCGAGGTTGATGTGGACCGCGCTCCGGTAGACGAGGTAGCCCAGGGTCACCGCGGTGAGCAGGCCAAGGGTGGCACCGGCCAGCGGGCTCGTGCCGGCTGAGGCCTGCGCGGCTGACCAGATGAAGAGGGACGTCTCGATGCCTTCGCGGGCCACGGAGACGAACGCGATCGTGACGAGCGCGGCGCGGCCGACGGTCAGCGCGTCGGCGAGCTTCCCCTCCAGCTCGCGTTTGAGGAAGCGGGCGGTCCGCTTCATCCAGAAGATCATCCAGGTGACCAGGCCGACGGCGAGGATCGACATGACGCCGCCGAACGCCTCCTGGGCCTGGAACGACATGTGCTGGCTCGTGAAGCTCAGCAGAGCGCCGAACGCCAGGCTGAGGGCGATCGCACTGCCGACGCCGAGCCAGATCGCGGGAAGACGATCCCGGTGGCCGGTCTTGACCAGGTAGGCAACGAGGATGCTGACGACCAGAGCGGCTTCGAGGCCCTCACGCAGGCCGATGAGGTAGTTGGCTAGCAAGGATTTCTCCCGTCGTGACTTAGGTGAGCCTCACTTTAACCACATGATCGCGCACCGGACACGGGACGGCCCGCTTTCTCGTGGTCGCCGGGCTGCCGATTCGCCCGACAGCGGGTGTTCGGTCGGAGGAGAGAGGCGGGAGAAGTGGCGCGGGTCAGACCTCGGGCGCTGCGGCAGGCCCGGTGGGGGCATCGTGCGGACGCTCGGCTCGAGGTTGGGCCAGTGCGTCGGCCAGGACTGTCGCGGTGATCTCGCGCTGCCACGGCCTGGCGCCGAGTCCGGCGAGTGCCTGGTCGACGGCGGTCGGGCTGATCGGCTGCGGGGGGGTCCAGGCGATGCGGCGTACGGCGTCGGGCGACAGCAGGTTCTCCTGCGGCAGGTCGTGCTGCCTCGCGAGCAGTGAGACTGCCGCGCGGCAGCGGGCGAGCCGGGCGGCGGCCACCGGGTCCTTGACCGCCCAGACTCGTGGCGGCGGCGGGCCATCGACTCGCGGCGTCACCTGAGGCAGCTCGGCGTCGGGCAGCGCGCGGGCAGCGGCCACCGCGTTGTAGAAGTCTCGGAGATGTCGCCGCGCGCCGCGGGCGCCGAAGCCGCTGAGCTGCGCCAGTGCGCCCCGAGACAGCGGCGCGGTGGTAGCGGTCTGGACGATCGCCGGGTCACGAAGGACTCGGCTGGGGCTCACGTCTCGTTGCCGCGCGATCTCTTCGCGTGTCTCCCACATCGCACGCACGATCGCGAGCCCGCGACGGCCGCGGACCTGATGGATGCCCGAGGTACGCCGCCAGGGCTCGTGACGGGGCTCGGCCGCCGGCATGCTCGCCCAGGCGGCGAACTCCTGGCGTGCCCACTCGGCCTTGCCTGCCTCCTCGAGCTGAGCAGCCAGCGCGTCGCGCAGCTCGACGAGCAGCTCGACGTCCAGAGCGGCGTACACCAGCCACGACTCCGGGAGCGGCCGCTTCGACCAGTCGACGGCGGAGTGCTCCTTGCGCATCCGGTAGCCGAGGAGCTCCTCGACGAGGACGCCGAGCCCGACCCGCGGGTAGTTGAGCAGGCGACCGGCGAGCTCGGTGTCGAAGAGCTGCCGCGGCTTCATGCCGAGCTCCGCGAGACAGGCGAGGTCCTGGCTCGCGGCGTGGATGATCCACTCCGTGTCCGAGATCGCGTCGGCCAAGGGACGCAGCGAGCCGGTTGGGGTGTCGGCGAGGTCGACGGGGTCGATCAGCGTCGTACCGGAGCCGGCGCGGCGCATCTGCACGAGGTAGGCGCGCTGTCCATAGCGATGGCCGGAGGCGCGCTCGGCGTCGACGGCCACGGGACCGGCGCCTGCCGCGAGCCTCTCGATGGCCCGGGCGAGGGCGGCCTCTGTGTCGACGACCTCAGGCAGGCCGTCGCGCAGCTCCAACAACGGAGCCTCGGGGACTGCCGGGGAGTCCTCCGCCGAGGTCTCCGGGGAGGTGGTGGAGCAGTCGTCGGGGCTCATCGAGTGCGTTGGCCACGCCGGCTCGGCATGACGGTCACTCCGACCGGGACCGGCGGGAGTCCGGCTGCGAGGCACATGAGGTCTCCCCAGGCGGCGACGTGGGGGCCGACCGGACCGAGCGGGGACCAGGAGGCACGAACCTCGATCTCGGCGCTCGACGGCTCGTCGGCCATGCCTGCGAAGCTCTCGGAAGCGACCTTGGTGACGGTGCCGCTGGGCGCGGTGTACTCAGCGCCGTGGCTCTCGAGCGCCTCGATGAGCCAGCTCCATCCGACCGCCCCCAGCAGCGGGTCCGTGACCATCTCGGGGTCGATGTCGGCGCGCGCGTAGGCGACGCAGCGAAACGTGCCCTCCCAGGCGTCGTTGCCCGCGGGATCATAGAGCAGGACGAGCCGGCCACCGCCGGCCTCATGACCGGCGACAGCGATGTCGGCGCTCAAGGCGGCCGAGTAGGGGGCGATGCGCTGGGGCGCGGGCATCTCCTCGGAGAGCACCTCCGGTCGCAGCCTCGCCGATCTGAGCTCCTCGAGAGCCCGCCGAAACGCTTCCGGTGGCGCATCGACGTCCTTGCGCGCGACCATGGGCAAAGCCTAGGTCGTGGCCAAGGTCGCGGCGGATCGACGCGCCTTAGGGGGCATCTCCGCTTCGTGCGAGGATCTGCGCGTGACCGCCGTGGCTGGGACTTCTGACGCGCCGCTGCTCCGGGCGGCCCGTGGCGAGCGGGTCGACCGGCTGCCGGTGTGGTTCATGCGACAGGCCGGTCGGTCCCTGCCCGAGTACCGTGCGCTGCGAGTCGGCGTGCCGATGCTCGACGCGTGCATGCGGCCCGACCTCGTCATCGAGATCACCCTGCAGCCCGTACGTCGTCATGGCGTCGACGCAGCCATCTTGTTCAGTGACATCGTGCTGCCGCTCAAGGCGCTCGGCGCCGAGCTCGACATCGTCCCGGGTGTCGGGCCTGTCATCGCCCACCCGATCAGAGACCTGGCGGGGGTGCAGGCGCTGCCCGAGTTCGACCCGGGTGCGTTGAGCTTCGTGACCGAGGCCGTCTCGGGACTGGTGGCCGAGCTGGGGGAGACCCCGCTGATCGGGTTCGCGGGTGCCCCCTACACGTTGGCGTCGTACCTGATCGAGGGCGGCCCGTCGAAGGAGCACGCCGACACGAAGGCCCTGATGCGGGGAGCGCCCGACGTCTGGGACGCGTTGCTGAGTCGACTCGCGGAGATCTCCGGGCAGTTCCTCAGGCTCCAGGTCGAGGCAGGTGCGTCCGCCGTACAGCTCTTCGACTCGTGGGCCGGTGGCCTCGCCGCCGACGACTATCGCCGCCACGTGCTGCCGCACAGCGCGGCGGTGTTCGGGATGGTCGCGGATCTCGAGGTGCCGCGCATCCATTTCGGAGTTGCGACCGGGGAGATCCTGACCGACATGTCGACGGCCGGTGTCGAGGTGATGGGTGTCGACTGGCGGGTGCCGCTCGACGAGGCCGCGAGGCGCATCCAGGCGGGCCAAGCCGTGCAAGGCAACCTCGACCCGACCCTTGTCTTCGCCCCGTGGGACGTGATCGAGGCGAAGACCCGAGACGTCGTACGCCGCGGGGGGAGCGCGACCGGCCACATCGTCAACCTCGGGCACGGGGTGCTGCCGGACACCGATCCCGAGGTGCTCACCCGGATCGTCGACCTGGTCCACTCCCTCGACGTCCCCGACTGACGTGTCGGTCGCTCGACGCGCTACGACGCGCTCTCCCGATTCGTCCGACCGAGTGCGTGAGGCTCCCGCCAGCGCCCACCGGACGAATCACACGCCACAGCTACGGCCACGGCGGCACCGGCGCTGGAACTATCCGGTCACTCGGTTGGCTGCGGCTCGCGGTGGGGCAGCCAGCGGCGTACGACGACCCACCCGAGCAACGCCACGAAGGCGAACATGGAGCCGAGAGGGAGCGCCACGCCGATCGCGTGCCCGGTCCCGACCACGAACGTGGTGAAGGCGTCCCAGCCCTGCTTGAGGCCCGAGACGAAACCCGCCCGGTCGTCGTCCTGTGGTTTGGGCTTCGGCACGGAGGTGCGGCTCACGGTCACGGTGATCGTGGACATCTCGGTCTGTTGCGCGAGGGTGCGTTGCTGGGCGAGCAGGGACTCCAGGTCGGCCTGGCGCTGCGACAGCTCCCTCTCGAGCGTGATGATCTCGCCGAGCTCGGTCGCCCGCACGAAGAGCCGCTGCAGTGAGGCGAGAGAGTCCTCAGCTGTGCGGACGCGCGATCGCACGTCGACGACCTGTGTCGTCACGTCCTCGGCGGAACGGGTCTTCGTGGCGAACACGGAGAGGCCGGTGATCTCGTCGAGGGTGCTGTCGAACCTCGCCACGGGGACGCGTAGCTCCAGCTGGCTGTAGGCCGGGTTGCCCTTCTTGTCTGTCGTCGTGGTCTCATTGGCGATCTCGCCCCGGCTCGCCGCGACGATCACCGTGATCTGCTGCAGCACGTCAGCCACTTCGAGGCTGCGCAGGCTGACCGTCCCTGTCTTGATGAGTGCCCGCGGTTCGAGAGCCACTCCGTTCTGGTTCTGGTCCTCGTTCCGGTTGGCTGGTGCTGACGCGTCGCCGGCGTCCAGGGAGTCCGAGGCGTCACCACCCTGATCGCGAGCGGCGGGAGTCATCTCTGGTTGGGACTCGGAGCCGCTCGCGCCGCCGGTGGAGTCTTCGCTGCCTCCGGAGCTGCAGCTGGCAAGGGTGGTCAGGGCCAGCAGCGCAGCGACCACGACGAACGTGGCGCCACCGGGGCCGCGAAGGTGTCTGCACATGCCGATCAGACGCCGCCCCCCAGGATCCGGTTCCCCCCGGGGTCTCTGGGTTTGCGATGTT
Source organism: Propionibacteriales bacterium (assembly GCA_013821195.1). Classification (GTDB taxonomy): domain Bacteria; phylum Actinomycetota; class Actinomycetes; order Propionibacteriales; family Nocardioidaceae; genus JACDHG01. The sequence goes on along the minus strand of JACDHG010000048.1, from coordinate 3,769 downwards.
GACAAGCCGTCTGCGGTGTCTACATCCCAGATCTGCGATGTGGACCGGCCATGTGCACTGTTTACATCGCAAACCCTTCAAGGCGCGGGGTGGTGGGGTGCGGTCCGGCGGTCCGGCGTCGCCGCGATGTGCAGGCACCTGAGAGGCTGGACGCGTGAGCTCTGAGGCGGGTGCCGGCGGTCGTCGCGGCAGTCGTCGTACCGAGGACAGCGACCCTCGCGCATCGAGCCTGCCGGGGCCACCACGAGTCGTCGTGGTCGGCGGCGGGATCGCGGGCCTCGCCGCCGCTCACCGACTTCTCACGCTCCGACCCGATCTCCAGGTCACCGTGCTCGAAGGCACGAGCGAGGTCGGCGGCAAGATGCGTCTGGGCGAGATCGGCGGTGTCCAGGTCGACCTGGGCGCGGAGTCGATGCTGGCACGCCGTACCGAGGGCACCGAGCTCGCCGCGGCCGTCGGTCTTGCCGACGACCTCGTGCACCCGGTCGTCTCGAACGCCGGGGTCTGGACCCGCGGGGCCATCCACGCGCTCCCGCCCACCCTCATGGGGGTGCCCGCGGACCTGGCCGTGGCCGCCCGCTCGGGGATCCTCAGCCGAGGTGCCACTCCGCGAGCTCGCCTCGAGTCGCGGATGCGCCGAGTCGACCTCTCGCGGGACGTCTCGATCGGTGCCCTCGTCACGCGAAGGCTCGGTCGCGACATCACGGACCGGCTCGTCGACCCCCTCGTCGGCGGGGTGTACGCCGGCCGCTGCGACGAGCTGTCCCTCTTCGCCGCGTGGCCGCAGGTGACCGAGGCGCTGCGCCGTCATGGCTCGTTGCTGCTCGCCGCTGCGGCCTCCCTCGAGGAGATCCGGCCGACTGGGGGTGTGACCGAGGGTGCCTGCCCTCCCGTCTTCGCCGGTGTCGAGGGTGGTCTCGGTCGGCTCGCCGTTGCCACGGGAGCCGAGGTGCAGCGTCTCGGCGGGGTTGTCCGATGCGGAGCGATGGTCCGCGAGCTGGCCACCACGGCTCGCGGTTGGTGGCTCGTGGTCGGCTCGGCGCACGACCCTGAGGTCGTGGAGGCGGACGCGGTCGTGGTGTCAACACCCGCGACCTCCGCGGCACGCCTGTTGCGGGACACGGCACCGGGCGCCGCTCGCGAGCTCGGACGCATCGCCTATGCCTCGCTGGCGATCATCACGGTGGCATTCGCGGCGGGGCACGTGGATGTCAGCCTCACCGGCTCAGGCTTCCTCGTGCCGCCGGTGGACGGGACGACTATCAAGGCTGCCACGTACACGTCACTCAAGTGGGGCTGGCTGCCCGACGACCTTCTCGTGCTGCGCTGCTCGGTCGGGCGGCACGGCGACGAGCAGACACTGCAGCGCGACGACGCCGAGCTCGCCGAGGCGGCGATGCTCGACCTGCGCGAGGCCACCGGTCTGCGTGCGCCGCTCGTCGATGCGCTCGTGACCCGGTGGGGAGGCGCGTTGCCCCAGTACGCCGTCGGACACCTCGACCGGGTGGCCCGCATCAGCGACGCTGTCGCGGCGGTGGAGGGTCTCGAGGTCTGCGGTGCGGCCTTCGACGGGGTGGGCGTCCCCGCGGTCATCGCCACCGGCCAAGCCGCGGCGACCCGGGTGGTCGAGCACCTCGACCGGGTCGCGACAATGGGGCCATGACGAGCGAGCCCGCCGACGCCCCGACGCCCTCACAGACCGAGTCCGCCACCGACACCGGCAAGCGCCCGCAGCAGGGCAAGGCGGCTCGTGAGCTCAATGACGTCCTTCGGTACACGATGTGGTCGGTGTTCCGGTTGTCGGCCGCCGTCGAGTCAGAGGCCGAGAGAGACGAGCAGGCCGCCGAGGTCGAGGCGCTGTTCGAGTCGCTGGTCGCGGCGGACGTCGTCGTGCGTGGCACCTACGACGTGAGCGGGTTGCGCGCCGACGCTGACGTGCTGGTGTGGTGGCACGCGCCTACCGCCGACGCGCTCCAGTCGGCGTACAACGCTCTTCGTCGTACGGCGCTGGGGACGCGTCTGGCGCCGGTGTGGTCCCAGCTGGCGCTGCACCGGCCGGCCGAGTTCAACAAGAGCCACATCCCGGCTTTCCTCGCCGACGAGCAGGCCCGCGACTACATCTGCGTCTACCCGTTCGTCCGCTCCTACGAGTGGTACCTGCTGGAGGACTCGGAGCGCCGGGCCATGCTGTCCGAGCACGGACAGCTGGCGCGCGGGTTCCCCGATGTGCGGGCCAACACCGTCGCGTCGTTCGCGCTTGGCGACTACGAGTGGATGCTTGCCTTCGAGGCGGACGAGCTGCACCGGATCGTCGACCTGATGCGGCACCTGCGCGCCAGCACCGCCCGGCGGCACGTGCGCGAGGAGGTGCCGTTCTACACCGGGCGGCGCCGCGGCGTGAGGGAGCTCCTCACCAGCCTGCCCTGACCGGGGCGGGTCAGGCGTCGGTGGCGGGCTCGAGGGTGAGGCAGACGGAGTTGATGCAGTAGCGGGCGTCGGTGGGGGTGTCGTAGCCCTCGCCGAGGAAGACGTGGCCGAGGTGCGAGTCGCACGTCGCGCACCTCACCTCGGTGCGGACGGACCCGAGCGACCTGTCCTCGATGAGCGTCACGCCGTCGGAGTCGCTGGGCGTCCAGAACGACGGCCAGCCGCAGTGGGAGTCGAACTTCTCCGACGACCGGAACAGCTCGGTGTTGCACGCGCGGCAGCGGTAGACGCCTTCGGTCTTCGTCTCGACGTAGTCGCCCGACCACGGCCGCTCGGTCCCTGCCTTGCGCAGCACGGAGTACTCCTCCCGGCTGAGCTGCTGGCGCCACTCTGCTTCGGTCTTCGTCACCTTCGTCGTCATCGTCCCAGCGTACGGGCCAGGCAAACCCACCAGCAGGCGAAGCGGCGGTGCGGGGGAGGGGTCCGCACCGCCGTCTCGGGGGAGTGCCTGCTACTTGACGTCGACAGTCACGGTCGGCGACGTGCCGGTGACGTGGTCGGCATCTGCCGGCTTCACGACCCTGAAGTCGCTGCTGAGCTTCTTCTCCTTGGACCCGAACGTGTAGCGGAACACGTAGGTGCTGTCGCGGTCCAAGGTCGTGCTTCCGACCGTTGTCCACGCGCCGTCGAGCTGTCGCTCGAGCTGCACCGGTTGGCCGGCGTGGTTGGGTGCCACGAGACCGAAGAACGTGACCGTGCTCCGCTTGCGCACCGACGTGTCGCTCGCGTTGATCGTGATGCGCGGGGTCACGTTCACCGTGACGGGGACGCTCTCCGTCCGCTCATGGGTCCGATCGCCGGCGTACACCACCCGGTATGCCGTGTTGGCGTCCGGGCCGACGGTGAACTGGTAGCCGCCGTCGGGGCCGGTCGTCGTCGTTCCCGTGGCTGACCACACACCGCCGGCGGCCGGGCGCGACTCCAGCGTCAGCAAGGCGCCCGAGATCGGCTGGCCGTCCTCGACGTTTGTCAGGGTGCCGCTGACTGTCGAGCTGCTGCCGAAGACGACAGTGTCGGGAGATGCCGCCGCGGACAGCGTCACCGCCTGGATCTCGTCCAGCTCCAGGCCGACGAGTACGGCGTCGTGGTCAGACGACCGGTACGGGTCGGGCGCGTAGATCGCGTCGACCGGGTCGGGCTTGAACGACGTGTCGTAGTCGAGGATGTTCGGCTCGTCGGCGTTGATGTGCCACTCCGCCGCCCCGGTGACCTGGTCGGTGAGCGATGCCGTCGAGAGGGCATGGTCGAGGTAGCCGACCTGGCCGTCGAAGACGTATCCGTA
>JACDHG010000179.1 GCA_013821195.1 Propionibacteriales bacterium | reverse complement strand
GACGTGTTCGCCCGGATGCTGCGTGAGTCCCGCTTCGACGTCGACAAGCCGATGACGGGGCTCGAGGTCGAGCTCAACCTCGTCGACGAGGCGTGCGATCCCGCGATGAAGAACGCCGAGGCGCTCAAGGCCATCGCCGACCCCGACTTCGTGACCGAGCTGGGACAGTTCAACCTCGAGATCAACGTCAAGCCCCGCCGGCTCTCTGGTGGAGGCATCACGTCGTTCGAGGAGGATGTCAGGAGCAGCCTCAACGCCGCGGACGACAAGGCCGCCAGGGTGGGGGCGCACCTGCTGATGGTCGGCATCTTGCCGACGCTTCGGCTCCAGCACATGCACCGGGACACCTTGTCGGCGAATCCCCGCTACCGGCTGCTGAACGACCAGATCTTCGCGGCCCGCGGCGAGGACCTGGAGATCGCCATCCAGGGCGCCGACCGGCTGCGGGTGACGGCAGACTCGATCATGCCCGAGGCGGCCTGCACGTCGATGCAGCTCCACACCCAGGTGTCCCCCGACGACTTCCCGACGTACTGGAACGCCTCGCAGGCCGTCGCGGGGGTCCAGCTCGCGATCGGTGCCAACTCCCCGTTCCTGTTCGGCAAGGAGCTCTGGGCGGAGACTCGGATCGCGCTGTTCGAGCAGGCCACCGACACCCGGAGCGAGGAGCTGAAGTCTCAGGGGGTCCGTCCGAGGGTGTGGTTCGGTGAGCGCTGGATCACCTCGATCTTCGACCTGTTCGAGGAGAACGTCCGCTACTTCCCCGCCCTGTTACCCATCACCGACGACGAGGACCCGGTCGCGATGCTCGACGGTGGCGACACCCCGTCGCTGGCCGAGCTGCGGCTGCACAACGGCACCATCTACCGGTGGAACCGCCCGGTGTACGACGTCGTGCGCGGCGTACCTCATCTCCGGGTCGAGAACCGCGTGCTCCCGGCCGGCCCAACCGTCGTCGACATGCTCGCCAACGCGGCTTTCTACTTCGGGTTGGTGCGGGCACTGGTGGACGACGAGCGCCCGCTGTGGTCGCAGATGTCGTTCGGGGCCGCCGAGGAGAACTTCCATGCCGGTGCTCGTGACGGCATCACGGCCGAGGTGTACTGGCCAGGCATCGGCGGCATCCGAGCAACCGAGCTCGTCCTGCGACGTCTGCTCCCCAGGGCCCGGGAGGGTTTGAGCCGCTGGGGGATCGACCAGGCCGAGAGCGATCGGCTCCTCGGGGTCATCGAGCAGCGCTGCCTTACCGGCCGCAACGGCGCGACCTGGCAGACGCAGACGTTCCACAGACTGTTCGACGCCGGTGAGATGGACCGCTTCGACGCCCTGCGGGAGGTTGTCCGCCGGTACGCCGAGCACATGCACGGCAACCAGCCTGTGCACGAGTGGCCAGTGGAGCACTAGTGCCCCGTGTGGTTGCGGATCGCGGCTGAGAAATATGCAGGGAGGTATCGATCTCCGGTAGCGTTCGGCAACACAGACCGGTCGGAGAGGAGTCGTCCATGGGCGTCGTCGTTGTGGGTTATGTGCCGAAACCGGAGGGCAAGGCTGCGCTGCGGTTCGCAGCAGAGGAGGCCAAGCTCAGGAATGCCAGCCTGGTGGTCGTCAACTCTCACCGCGGGGGTCGTGAGTTCGACCGCGAGGACGCCATGGACTCGGAGTCGCAGCTGAAGGAGGTGCGCGACCAGCTGAAGAAGGCCGGGGTCGAGCACGAGATCCGTCAGCTGGTCCGGGGGCTCGACCCGGCCGAGGACCTGATGAATGTGGCCGCCGAGGTGGGTGCCGACGTGATCGTGATCGGGTTACGCCGCCGTTCGCCGGTCGGCAAGCTCATCTTGGGCAGCAACGCTCAGCGGATCCTGCTCGACGCCCCTTGCCCGGTACTGGCGGTCAAGGCGGCGGAGTGAAGCTGCAGATCGCCCAGGACGAGGCTGCTGACGAGGTCCTGTCGACCAACGCGTTCGCCTTGGTGTCCGGCATGCTGCTCGACCAGCAGTTCCCCATGGAGCGGGCGTTCGCCGGTCCAGCGAAGATCCTCGACCGGTTCGGCACCCTCGATCCCGCCATCATCGCCGAGGCACCACCCGAGGAGTTCGTCGAGATCTGCTCCACGCCCCCCGCCGTGCACCGCTACCCGGGTGCGATGGCTGCGCGCATCCAGTCACTCGCTGTGCATGTTGTGGAGATGTTCGAAGGTGACACGGCTGCGCTGTGGACTCGGGCAGAGAGCGGCAAGGACCTGCTTGCCCGCGTGATGGCGTTGCCGGGCTTCGGCAGGCAGAAGGCGCAGATCTTCGTGGCGTTGCTCGGCAAGCAGCTCGATGTCCGGCCCCCAGGCTGGGAGCAGGCGGCAGGGCTGTACGCCGAGGAGGGCTCGTACCGCTCGGTGGCAGACGTTCGCGACCCGGCTACGCTGGACAAGGTCCGCTCCTTCAAGAAGGAGCAGAAGGCAGCTGCGAAAGCACGGACGGCGATGTGACGCGCCCGTCAGCTCACTCGCGTTGACGGAGGCGACCCGCCCGTCGTACCACGTGGTCCGGGATCTCCACGCCGTGAGCGTCTGCGGAGGTGTCGACATCACCGGCGGTCATCCTCACCGGCACTACGCCGGCCCAGATGCCGGCTGCGATGTCGTCGGCGTCGTCCACCGGATCGCCTCCCCGCTGCTTCACTGACGCCTCGTACAACGGCAAGGCGACCACCACCGTCGCCGCCAGCTCCTTACGGCGGTGCGGTCGCAGCGTCGAGGCCCGTCCTGGGACGACGTGGTCGACGATGAGCCCAAGGGCGCGGACCTTCTCCTGCTCGTCGTCGACGAGTCGACCCGACCCTCTGATCACCGCGGACCGATAGTTCATGGAGTGGTGGAACGCCGAACGTGCCAGCACGAGTCCGTCGAGCTGGGTCACCGTCACGCATAAGTCCGACTCGAGACCGGTGCGCAGGGAACTTGCAGCCACCGACCCGTGGAGGTACAACGTGCCGCCCCTGTCCGGTCCGTCCGGATCGGCGCCGAAAGCGGTGGGAAGGACGACCGGGTCACCGTCGACGATGACACCGAGGTGGCATACCAAGGCGTCTGCGAGCACATCGAGCAGCGCGCCGCGGTCATGCAACGCCCGTTCACGGTGGCGGTCGAGTGTCGTCCTCGGCGTGGGGGAGAGTGTGGTCACGGCAGAAGTCTCCCTGAAAAGGTGGCATGGTGTAACCAGCCAATACATGCGGACTTCTCCAGGCCACTCAAGGGTGTGACATGCCGCCGGAACCGACCGAGCCGCTGACCGTCGAGCTGCGCCGCCATGCACCTGTCCCGCTGGGTGTCCAGCTTGCGAGCCAGGTGCGGGCACTGACGACGAAGGGAGTGCTGGCAGCAGGCACCCGGCTGCCGAGCAGCCGAGCCCTCGCGGCCGAGCTGTCTGTCGCGCGGTCCGTCGTGGAGCAGGCCTATGACCAGTTGCAGGCAGAGGGGTGGTTGAGGGCGGTTCGTGGAGCCGGGACCTACGTTGCCGACCTGCCCGCCTCGGCAAGTCCGCCTGCACATTCGAATGCCGAGCCAAAGCGGCTCCCTGCTGATGAAAGTTCCGTGTCCCTCGACACAGGGACACCGTGGCAGGACCCGCGCCCCGACGCTGGGTGGCGCAGAGCCTGGCGGCAGGTGTCGATGAGCCGGCCACCCAGGGGTTATCCCGATCCTGCGGGGCTGGTCGAGCTGCGTGAAGAGCTCTCGGCATACCTGGCGCGTCGCCGCGGTGTCAGACGTACCCCGGACGAGATCGTCATCACCGCCGGGACGACGCACGCGTTCGGCCTGCTCCTCGACACCCTTGGCCGTGGAGGCTGCGTCGCGATCGAGGATCCCGGCTACCGGGCCGCTGTGGCGGTCGTCGAGGCTGCAGGTCTTGAGGTGTCCGACATACCGGTGGACGCGTTCGGGCTGGACGTCGCCACGCTGTCGCAACTCGGACGCGACGACATCAGGGCGGTCTACGTGACGCCCGCTCACCAGCACCCGCTGGGAGTCACGATGTCAGCTGCCCGGCGGGTGGCGCTGATCAGCGAGGCAGCGCGCCGTTCGGCATACATCATCGAGGACGACTATGACTCCGAGTTCCGCTATGACGTGGCCCCGGTGCCGGCGCTGGCGTCGCTGGACAGACACCGCGTCGTCTACGTGGGAACCGTCTCGAAGGTGCTGCACCCGGGGTTGCGCCTCGGATGGCTCGCCGCCGACCGCGACCTCGTGAAGCGGCTCGTGGCCAGGCGGGCAGCGCGCCACGACCACCCGAGCTGGCCGGTACAGGTCGCGGTGCACACCATGCTGCGCGAGGGCTACCTCGACCGGGTGACCCGCACGGCTCGGCGGGTCTACGCCGAGCGCAGCGCGCTGGTGGTCAGCCGACTCGGGGTCGCTGGGGGCGAGCGTGCTACGTCGGCCGGGATGTACATCACGGTGGAGATGCCTGCGCATGTGGCGCGCAGTGCTGTGGCGACGGCTCGAGCTGCTGGCTTTCAGCTGCCTTCGCTCGCGGACTACTGTCGCAGCTCGGACAGGCACGGCATCGTGCTGGGGTACGGAGGCGTGAGTCAGGCGGAGCTGCATCGAGCGCTCGATGCGGTGGAGGCAGGGGTACGACGCGCGGAGCACTCCCGGGGTATGGCTTGAGACCACGCGTTGACGTGTCACAATGGGGGCCTGCGGCTTTCTTGACATGACCGGGCTCTGCCGCGCCCGTGACTCGCTACGAGAGGTTGTTCGTGTCGCCGAGCACGCCCCCCACTGTGCCAGGATCCACCAGCCCGTCGCCGACCTCGCGGCGACGGCGGGCTCTCGCCGCCTCGTCAGCTGCTGGCAGGGCGACGGTGACCGCGTCGACCTCCCACGCCAACAAGACAGCGACAAAGAAGCCCGCTGGCAAGAAGGTGTCACCGGTGCGAGCCGTCGAGACGACGAAGACGTCGGCGAAGAGGGCCACTGCGAAGAAGTCAGCGAGCAAGAAAAAGGCCACCGCGAAGGCCAGTGCGCCAGCAAAGAAGGCAGTGAGCAAGAAGGCCGTCGCCACCGCCAAAGCCAGTGCGCCGACGAAGAGCACCGCCTCGGCCGAGGAAGTCGTCGAGATCCCGGCCCCTCCTGTGCCTGTTGACGCCAACGGCAACAAGACCCTTGCCGACGTCGACGACACGATATTCGAGAAGGACCTGGCGACCGACCCCACGCTCAAGGAAGAGGAGAAGCAGGGTTTCACGCTGTCGGAGGCCGACGAGGCCGACGAGCCGGAGCAGACCGTCACCGTCGCCGGCGCCACGGCCGACCCGGTCAAGGACTATCTGAAGCAGATCGGCAAGGTGCCACTCCTCAACGCCGAGATGGAGGTGGAGCTCGCCAAACGCATCGAGGCAGGTCTCTTCTCCGAGGAGAAGGTCGCTCGAGACGGCAAGATCTCAGCCAAGATGCTCAATGAGCTGACCTGGATCGCCGAGGACGGTCGCCGCGCCAAGAACCACCTGCTCGAGGCAAACCTCCGGCTCGTGGTCTCGCTCGCCAAGCGTTACACCGGCCGCGGCATGCTCTTCCTCGATCTGATCCAGGAGGGTAACCTCGGCCTGATCCGTGCGGTCGAGAAGTTCGACTACACCAAGGGTTACAAGTTCTCCACCTACGCCACCTGGTGGATCCGGCAGGCGATCACCCGCGCGATGGCCGACC
>JACDHG010000178.1 GCA_013821195.1 Propionibacteriales bacterium | reverse complement strand
CGTCGCAACCGTCGACGGCATACCGGTCGGCGTCGCGCACCTGCGCCGCGCACCCATCTCTCCGATCCACGACGAGGACGCTGTGCATGTGGGCAACCTGCATGTGCTGACCGATCACCGGCGCCGTGGTGTGGGCACGTCCCTCATGAGCGCCGCGGCCGACTGGGCTGATGAGAAGGACTCACCACACATCGTCGCGGCGGTCGCTGCAAGCGAACGCGACTCCAACCGGTTCCTGGCCCGACTCGGGATGGCGCAGGCGGCGGTCGTGAGGGCCTCGACGGTCGCCGGGCTGCGGGCCCGGCTGAGCACAGCCCCAGCCAAGGCCGGCGCCAGCAATGTGGTGGTGGCCCGGCGGCTGAGACGTCGCGCCCGCGCCTCTGCCTGACCCCTCACACGGTCGGTACACACCACTAGAGTCGCCTTGTGGCTGTGACCGACACCATGTCAACCGACCTCACCGCTTCCGAGCGTCCTCGCCTGCTGCTGCTCGACGGTCACTCGGTCGCCTACCGAGCGTTCTTTGCCTTGCCGGTGGAGAACTTCTCGACGACGACGGGTCAGTCGACCAACGCCGTCTACGGGTTCACGTCGATGCTCATCAACGTGCTTCGCGACGAGCTTCCCACCCACATCGCGGTCGCCTTCGACGTGTCGCGCAAGACGTTCCGGTCGGTGGAGTACGCCGACTACAAGGCAAACCGGTCGACGAGCCCCGATGAGTTCAAGGGGCAGGTGTCCCTGGTCAAGGAGGTCCTTGACGCTTTGCGAGTCGTGACCGTGGAGAAGGACGGCTTCGAGGCGGACGACGTCATCGCGACGCTCGCCACCCAGGCGGAGGCGGCCGGCTACGACGTGCTCATCTGTAGCGGAGACCGCGACACCTTCCAGCTCGTCAGCGACTCCGTCACGGTCCTCTATCCTCGCAAGGGCGTCTCCGACCTGGCCCGGATGACGCCCGACGCGGTCTTCGAGAAGTACGGCGTCCCGCCCCGCAAGTACCCCGACCTCGCGGCGATGGTCGGCGAGACGAGCGACAACCTCCCTGGCGTCCCCGGGGTCGGCCCCAAGACCGCCGCGAAGTGGATCGCCCAGTACGAGACGCTCGACGAGATCGTCGCCCGTGTCGACGAGATCACCGGCAAGGCGGGGGAGTCGCTGCGCGAGCACCTTGCCGACGTCATCCGCAACCGCCGGATCAACGAGCTGGTGCGCGACCTCGACCTCCCGGTGACCCCACCCGACCTCGCGCAGCAGTCCTGGGACCGTGACGAGGTCCACAAGATCTTCGACGGCCTGGAGTTCCGGGTGCTTCGCGACCGGCTTTTCCAAACGCTGTCAGTCGACGAGCCGGAGATCGAGGATGCGGCCGCTGTCGACGGCACGCGGCTCGGTGCGGGTGAGGTCGGGGCGTGGCTCGCCTCCCACGCCCCTGTAGGCGCTCGCACAGGCGTCCATGTCGACGGGTCCTGGCGTCGGGGGGCAGGACAGGTCGACGCGGTCTCCCTCGCCACTGCGGAGGGGTCGGCGGCCTGGATCGACGCCACCACGATCGGCCCCGACGATGAGAGCGAGCTCGCCGGCTGGCTCGGCGACCTCGATCGTCCGAAGGCACTGCACGACGCTAAGGCCGCTCTGCTGCTGCTCGATCATCGCGGGTTGCCGCTTCGCGGCCTCGCCGCCGACACGGCCTTGTCGGCATACCTCTCCCATCCCGACCAGCGGTCCTACGACCTGGCCGACCTGACGTTGCGCTACCTTCATCGCGAGCTCAAGGGCGAGGCGGCCGCGACCAACCAGCTGTCGTTCGACCTCGAAGGCGACTCCGCGATGGCCACCGAGTCGATGCAGCGGGCCCATGCGGTCGTCGAGCTCGCCGATGCGCTGTCCACCGAGCTCGAAGCACACGGCGGCTCGCGGCTGCTCGCAGAGGTCGAGCTGCCACTCGTCGACGTGCTGGCGTCAATGGAGAGCGTCGGCATCTCCGTCGACGACGACTACCTCACCTCGTTGGAGGAGCAGTTCGCCGGTCGGGTCAAGGAGGCCGCTGACGAGGCATACGCCGTGATCGGCAAGCAGATCAACCTCGGCTCGCCCAAGCAGCTGCAGGTCGTCTTGTTCGACGAGCTGGGGATGCCGAAGACCAAGCGCACGAAGACCGGCTACACGACAGATGCAGAGTCGCTGCAGGCTTTGTACGTCAAGACGGAGCATCCGTTCCTGATGCACCTGTTGGTCCATCGTGACGCGACGAGGCTGCGACAGACCGTCGAGGGCCTGCTCAAGACGATCGCCGACGACGGCCGGATCCACACGACGTTCAACCAGATGATCGCTGCGACAGGGCGACTCTCATCGACCGAGCCGAACCTGCAGAACATCCCGATCCGCACCGAGGAGGGCCGGCGCATCCGCGAGGCGTTCGTGGTCGGCTCCGGGTTCGAGTCGTTGCTGACAGCCGACTACAGCCAGATCGAGATGCGGATCATGGCGCATCTCTCTGATGACGCCGGCCTGATCGAGGCGTTCCAGTCGGGCGAAGACTTCCACTCGGTCATGGCGGCGCGCGTGTTCGCGGTCGATGCGGGCGCTGTCACTCCCGCCCAACGGTCGAAGATCAAGGCGATGAACTACGGTCTGGCCTACGGCTTGTCCGCCTATGGTCTCGGGCTGCAGCTCGGCATCGAGCCCGCCGAGGCGCGGGGGCTGATGGAGGAGTACTTCGAGCGCTTCGGCGGCGTGCGCACCTATCTGCGCGGCATCGTCGACGAAGCGCGGGGGACTGGCTTCACCGAGACCATCCTCGGGCGACGGCGCTATCTGCCCGACCTCACGAGCGACAACCGCCAGCGCCGTGAGATGGCGGAGCGGATGGCGCTGAACGCCCCGATCCAGGGGTCGGCAGCAGACATCATCAAGGTCGCGATGCTGAGGGTCGCCGCCGCCCTGGCCGACGTAGGCCTCACGTCTCGGACTCTGCTCCAGGTCCACGACGAGCTCGTCTTCGAGGTGGCGCCGGGGGAGCGCGACGACCTCGAGGCCCTGGTCCGCCGAGAGATGGCGGCCGCGGCGGACCTGGCCGTGCCCCTCGAGGTGTCAGTCGGGGTGGGTCGCACCTGGCATGACGCTGGTCACTAGTCCGACGCCGAAGGCCACCACCCTGGGACCGGCAGCTCGCCACCGCTCATGGGGCTAATCGGTGGGTCACGCTGAAGATCGCCGTCCCGGGTATGAGCGCGCCGCGTTCGGGGCCCCACGCGCCCCAGACCCGAGTGTGTCCGGCCGGCCATTCAGGCTCGAGCAGAGAGTCAACGGTGAGACCCGCGGCCGTGATGGCGTCGATCCAGTCACCGAGGGTGTGGTGCGCTTCCACATAGGTCGGGTTGCCGTCAGCGTCTGACTCGACGTACGCCGCGCTGTCGAAGTACGACCGACTCAGCCGCAGACCCTGCTCAGTCGGGTCGTCGGGGAACAGCTGTCGCATCGGGTGTACTACGGAGAACACGAAACGCCCACCCGGTCGGAGCACTCGGGCGACCTCACGTAACGACGTTCCGATGTCGACGAGAAATGACAGCGCCCCGAAGGCCGAGCACGCCAGGTCGAAGCTGCCCTCTCCGAAGGGCAATGCCGTGGCGGTGGCACACGCGGCGGGGACGACGAGCGAGGTCTCCTCATCCAGCCGTCGGCTGTGCTGCAACTGGCGGTACGACAGATCGACTCCGACAACGTCGGCGCCCTGGGTGCTCAGCCACCGGGCACACTGACTCGCCCCACAGCCGATCTCCAGCACGCGGCGGGCCTTGACATCGCCGAGCAGCCGCACGTCTGACTCGTCGACACCCTCTGGCGACCAGATGAAGCTGGCGTCGCCCAGGAAGCCGCCGTGCTCGCGCTGGTACTCGTCGGCCTCTCGGTCCCAGTCGCCGCGGTTGGCCCGTTGGGCCTCGGCGTCGCCGACCGACCTGAACTCCGCCGGCTGCCGACTCGTCATACCGGCGAACGCTACCGGCCGGCGGAGAGGATCTCCGCCACGGTGCTGAGGGTGGCGCCCGCAGGTGTCAGGGCCTTCATGGTGAGGAGGTGGTCTGCCCGGGTCCTGCCGAGGTTGACGGCGTACACCGGCTTGCCCAGCCGCGCGGCCGCGACGGCGTACCGGTACCCGGAGTGGACCATCAGCGATGACCCGACGACCAGCATGGCGTCGGATCTGGCAAGTGCCGCCGAGGCCTGGGTATGCCGCCAGGGCGGGATGCTCTCACCGAAGAACACCACGTCTGGCTTGACGACGCCGCCACAGTCTGCGCATGCGGGCACGTCGAATGAATCGAACCGGAAGCCGTCAAGGTCGGCGTCGCCGTCCGGTGCGGCTGGCGCGTCCAACCTCCCCCATGACTCGTTGCGCGTTTCGAGGAGGTCCTGCCAGGCCGACCGAGGCGAGACGACCCGGCACGCCATGCAGACGACGCGGTCCAGACGGCCGTGGAGGTCGACGACTCGGTGTGATCCTGCCGCTTGGTGCAGCCCGTCGACGTTCTGGGTCACGAGCAGGCCGACCCGGCCTGACCGCTCGAGGGCGGCGAGGGCATGGTGTGCGTCGTTGGGCCGGGCGCGGCTGATGCTTCGCCATCCGAGCAGACTGCGGGCCCAGTAGCGGGACCGCACGTGGGCGTTGCCCATGAATGCCTGGAGCTGCACCGGCTGCTGCCGCCGCCAGTCTCCGTTGGAGTCGCGGTACGCAGGAATGCCGGAGTCGGTGCTGCACCCCGCCCCCGTCAGCACGAGGATCCGGCGGTGCCTCGACAGGACGGCGGCGAGCTTGGCGGCGTCGCCCGACGGCACATCGCCGACAGGTAACGAGATCCGACGTCGCGACGGGTCACGCACGATACTCATGGCACTTCGAGGCTACCCGCCGGCCAGCAGGGCCCGTGCGCAAGGATGGGTGGCATGAGCGATGTGAAGACCGGGTACGCCGCGGCCCTCGAGCAGTTCGCCCCCCAGGAGATGATCGAGCTCTGTGAGACCGCCGAGCAGCACGGCTTCGTCGGGACGATGGCCGCCGACCACTTCCAGCCGTGGGTGCCCCAGCAGGGCCAGGCGTCATACGTATGGAACGTGCTGAGCGCTGTCGGGCAGCGCACGGAAGGCGATCTCGGACCCGGCGTCACCTGCCCCACCTTCCGGCACCATCCGGCGATCGTGGGGCAGGCTGCGGCAACCCTCGAGGCGATGTATCCCGGCCGCACCTGGCTCGGCCTGGGCTCGGGCGAGGCCCTCAACGAGCATATGTTCGGCCGATACTGGCCAGAGGCCCCAGAACGCATCCGGATGATGTTCGAGGCTGTAGAGCTGATCCAGAAGCTCTTCACGGGCAAGGACGTCAAGCACGCGGGCGAGTTCTTCAAGCTGCACTCGATGCGGATGTGGACAATGCCCGAGGCGCCGCCCCCGATCCTGATCGCGACCGCCGGCCCGATCACCGCCAAGAAGACCGGAGCTCGCTGCGAGGGGATCATCACGCCTGGAGCGACGACGGAGAAGGTCGCCGGTGTGCTGGCCAGGTTCGACGAGGGGGCGAGGTCGCAGGGCAAGGACCCGTCGACGATGCCCAAGCTGCTGCAGCTGCACATGTCGTGGGCGCCGACCGACGAGCGGGCGCTCGAGAACGCGATGACCGAGTGGCCCAACGGGGGCATGAGGT
>JACDHG010000177.1 GCA_013821195.1 Propionibacteriales bacterium | reverse complement strand
CGGGTGGGATCGTCGGAGTCGCGCATCCGCATGCACCCGAGGCCCTGCACCGGCACGGTCAGGCCAGTGGCGCCCATCGGCGCCGTACGCATGGTCGTGAACGTCACCGGCCATCCTTTCGGTGGATCTTCTGTGGCGGTGAGAGCGGGGCGGTACCCAGCCTGCAACCTCGACCAGGCTGCAAGTCAAGGCTGATGGCCGATCCGGTCGCGGTTCCTCGAACGAGTCCGTGCTGCCGTCGTTTGCAGCTGCGGCGAGGTGCTGCGCGCCCGGCTCGCGGTTCATCCCCCTGCTGGTGCACCAGAAGGCGGGTGCGTGAGCAGATCACGGGCGCGGTCCACGTCGTCCTTCATCTGCTCGACGAGAGCGTCGACGGAGTCGAACTTGACCTGTCCACGCAGGCTGTCGGCGAACGCGATCTCGACGAGGACGTCGTAGAGCTCGAGGTCGGTGCGGTCGAGGACGTAGGCCTCGACGCGGCGGTCGGTGCCGTCGAACGTGGGGTTGGTACCGACCGAGATCGCGGCGGGGAGGTACGGCGCATCGGTCTCGTCCAGGCGCCGCAGCCAACCGGCATACACCCCGTCTGCCGGCACCGCCGTGCGGCTCGTCGCCACCGGCACGTTGGCGGTCGGGTAGCCGAGCTCGCGCCCGCGCTGGTCGCCTCGCACGACTTCCCCTCTCACGGCATACGGTCGCCCGAGTGCGCGAGCAGCCGCAGCGGCGTCTCCCACCACGAGCCGAGACCGCACGTACGACGATGACCACGCCTGACTGTCGGCGCCGCCCGAGCTGTCGACCGGCAGGCTGACCACGGTGACGTCCCGGTCGGCGCAGAGCGTCCTGAGCAGCTCGACGTTGCCGAGCGCGCGATGGCCGAAGTGGAAGTTCTCCCCGACCACCACGCCTGCTGCGCGGAGCCGCCCGAGGACGAGGTCGGTGACGAAGTCCTCGGCCGGCATCCGGGCGAAGTCAGCCGTGAAGGGGACCACGAGGACAGCGTCGACCCCGGCACCGTCGAGTAGCTCGAGCCTGCGGTCGAGCGAGGTCAGGCTCTGCGGTGCCTTGTCGGGGACGATGACGCTCAACGGGTGCGGTTCGAACGTGACGACGACGACGGGGATGCCGCCGAGATCCGCTGCCAACTCGTGCGACCGCTGGATCACATGCCGATGACCGAGGTGGACGCCGTCGAAGTTCCCGATCGTGACGACTGTCGAGTCCACCGCCGGAGCGATCTCTGCCACGTCGTGCCACACCTGCACCGGGCCGGGGTCCTCTCTGCCTCGAGGATGCTGCTTGCCAGGCACACTCTCCCACGGAGGCAACGCCTCCCGCGATTCGTCCGACCAGCTGCGCCGACCTCCCGCCTCAACCACCCGGACGAATCACGTCGGGGACGGCGACACCGATTCGTCCGACCAGCTGCGCCGACCTCCCGCCTCAACCACACGGACGAATCACGTCGGGGACAGCGTCAGGTGGCGGGGGCGAAGACGGCGACCGCCTTCGCCACTCGCCCGCGCTGCTCGTAGAGTGCGAGGAACTCGCCAGCTGGCGAGAAGACCGCCACCGGTCCTGACCCCACCCCCGCCGCAGCCCCGACCGATGCAACCGGCTCGCCCCCCTCCGCAGCCTCGGCCGGGTCGGCCAGCTCAACCGGCGCATCCGACGCGAACACGTCCGGCCCCCTGACCGCCTCATGCGGATGAGCCGACTCAGCTGGTTCGACCGACGGCTCGTCGGCTGCCGGCAGCCGTTGGTTCAGCGACCGACCGTTGCGTACGCCGGCGACGTCCTCCTCGGCAACGACGCACCAAGTGAACTGGTGCCGTGCGACCACGTCCAAGGAGATGACGGGAAGCAGCTCCGAAGGCAGCTGCGCCAAACCGTCCGGGGAGTGGGCCTCGCGGACGTCAAACCCTCCGACGCGGGTGCGCCGCAGTGCCGTCAGGTGTCCGCCGACGCCGAGTGCGGCACCCAGGTCCCGGGCCAGCGCCCGCACATAGGTGCCGGTCGAGCACTCGACGTGGACGTCGAGGTCAACCGTCCCTTGACCAAAGCGGAGCTCTCTCACAGCGAACTCCGACACCGTGACGGGGCGTGCCGGCAGCGTGACGTCCTCGCCCGCGCGGACGCGCGTATAGGCCCGCTCGCCCTTCACCTTGATGGCAGACACCGCCGACGGCACCTGCTGCAGGCGACCCTTCAACTCGGACGTCGCCGCGATGACCGCTGCCTGCGTCACCCCGCCGGGGTCACGACTCGCGAGGAGGTCCCCCTCGGCGTCGTCGGTGACGGTCGCCTGGCCCAGCCGGATCGTGGCGTCGTACCCCTTGTCGGTGCGGGCCAGATATCCGAGCAAGCGGGTCGCGCGGCCGATGCCGAGCACAAGCACCCCCGTCGCCATCGGGTCAAGGGTCCCGGCGTGGCCGACCCTGCGCGTCCTAGCGAGCCGCCGGGTCCATGCCACCACGTCGTGCGACGTCCACCCCTGCGGCTTGTCGACGATCAGGAGGCCGTCAGGCGCGGCCATCGGTGGCGGCATCACTGGAGGCATCGGTGGGGTCGAGCTGGTCAGCATCCTCGATGGCTTCCGCGTCCTCGTCGGGGTGCTTGTAGGGGTCGGGATCCCCGGCGTACGTCGCCGCGGCGGCAGCGGCCGCGACGGCGGCGTCACTGTCACGTGCCTTGCTCAGCAGGTCCTCGATGTAGGCGGCTGACTCGGGCAGCGCATCGAGGATGAACTCGAGTGTCGGTGTGTGGCGGAGACCGAGCTCGCGACCGACCTCGGACCGGATCAGGCCCTTCGCGCTCTCCAACGCGGCCGCTGACGCTGTGCGCTCCTCGTCGTCGCCGAGGACCGTGTAGAAGACCGAGGCGTGCTGGCTGTCACCGGTGACTCGGACATCCGTGACCGTGACGAAGCCGAGCCGGACATCCTTGATGCGCCGCTCCAGCATCTCCGCGACGATCACATGGATGCGGTCGGCGATCTTGCGGACACGACCAGAACTCATGGCTGGCTCCTTCTCGAGACCATCGACCTTGACGTGGTTCGCCCGGTTGGATGCGGTGAGCGAAACGCTGAGCGCTCACCGCATCCTCTGGGATGTGACAGGACGTGTCTAGCCCTGTCTAGCTCCGTGGAACCTCTCGCATCTCGAACGTCTCGATCACGTCGTCGACCAAGATGTTGTTGTAGCTCCCGAGCGTCAGACCGCACTCGAAGCCTTCTCGCACCTCGGTCGCGTCGTCCTTCTCACGCTTGAGCGACGAGACGTCGAGGTTGTCGGCGACGACCGAGCCGTCACGCAGCAACCGGGCCTTGGCGTTGCGCCGGATGGTGCCCGACGTGACCATGCAGCCGGCGATGTTGCCGATCTTCGACGAGCGGAACACCGCACGCACCTGTGCGGTGCCGAGCTGCGACTCCTCGAACTCGGGCTTGAGCATCCCCTCGAGGGCCGCCTCGATCTCATCGATCGCCTGGTAGATCACGGAGTAGTAGCGGATGTCGACGCCTTCGCGGTCGGCGACCTCCGTGGCCTTGCCCTGTGGCCGCACGTTGAAACCGATGATGACGGCGTCCGAGGCTGCGGCGAGCATCACGTTCGTCTCGGTGATCGCACCGACGCCCCTGTCGATGACGCGCAGGTTGACGTCGGCTCCGACATCGATCTTCGCCAACGCGTCCTCGAGGGCTTCGACCGAGCCGGACACGTCGCCCTTGAGGATGAGGAGCAGCTCCTCGCTCTCGCCCTTCTCCATGCTGGACATGAAGTCCTCGAGGGTACGACGACCGGTGCTCTTGGCCAACATCGCCGCCCGCTCCCGGGCGTCACGCCTCTCGGCGATCTGGCGCGCCACCCGGTCGTCGGAGACAACGATGAAGTTGTCGCCCGCACCCGGCACAGCCGTGAGACCGAGAACCATCACCGGACGGCTCGGATCAGCCTTGTCCACCGACTCGCCGTGCTCGTCGAGCATCGCGCGCACCCGGCCGTACGCCGGACCGGCGACGACCGAGTCACCGACGCTGAGCGTGCCACGCTGCACCAGCACCGTCGCGACCGGGCCTCGCCCGCGGTCGAGGTGGGCCTCGATGACGAGACCCTGCGCATCTTGGTCGGGGTTCGCACGCAGGTCGAGCGACGCGTCAGCGGTCAGCACGAGGGACTCGAGCAGTCCGCCGATGTTGAGCATGGACTTGGCGGAGACGTCGACGAACATGGTGTCGCCGCCGTACTCCTCAGGCACGAGGCCGTACTCGGTCAGCTGACCGCGGACCTTGGTCGGGTCGGCCTCGGGCTTGTCGATCTTGTTGACCGCCACGACGATCGGCACGTTGGCCGCCTTGGCATGGTTGAGCGCCTCGATGGTCTGCGGCATCACGCCGTCGTCGGCTGCGACGACGAGGATCGCGATGTCGGTGGCCTGCGCGCCGCGCATCCGCATGGCGGTGAAGGCCTCGTGACCGGGGGTGTCGATGAACGTGAGCCGGCGCTCGTTGCCGTCCACCTCGGTAGCCACCTGGTAGGCGCCGATGTGCTGGGTGATGCCGCCGGCCTCCTTGGAGACCACGTTGGCGTCGCGGATGGCGTCGAGCAGCTTGGTCTTGCCGTGGTCGACGTGACCCATCACCGTGACGACGGGGGGCCTCGCGGTCAGTGCTTCCTCGCCGCCTTCGTCCTCGCCGAACTCGATGTTGAACGAGTCGAGCAGCTCCTTGTCCTCGTCCTCGGGCGACACGACCTCGATGTTGTAGTTGAGCTCCTCGCCGAGGATGTCCAGCGTCTGGGCGTTGACGGACTGTGTCGCTGTCACCATCTCGCCGAGAGCGAACAGCACCTGCACCAGCGACGCAGCGTCGACTCCGACCTTGTCGGCGAAGTCCGTCAGCGAGGCGCCCCGCGAGAGCCGCACGGTCTCTCCGTCCCCCTTGCGGACACGCACTCCGCCCACGGCGGGTGCCTGCATCTGCTCATACTCTTGGCGACGAGCGCGCTTCGACTTGCGGCCGCGCCTCGACGGGCCGCCAGGACGGCCGAAGGCGCCCTGAGTCTGCCCGCGCTGGTTGCGGCCACCGGGACGGGCGCCGCTGGCAGCCGGCATACCGGTCGGGGCGCCACTTGAACCGCCGTACCCGCCACCGCTGCGGCCACCACGCGCCGGGGCGCCGGTGCCGCCGCGCGGGGCGCCGCGGCCACCTGGACCACCTGGACCACCTGGACCACCCGGACCCGGGCGTCCACCGCGTCCCGTGGGCGCCAGACCGCGCTCGGTCTGCTTGGGCATCATGGCGGGGTTGGGACGCGGGGCACCCGGTACGCCGCCTGGGCGCGTGTCGCCACGCTCTGGCCACTCACCCCGGGCGGCCGGCGGGCGTGGAGGCATCTGACCGGGGCCGGGGGGAGCAGCAGGGGCAGCAGCACCCGGGCGGCGAGGCCGCTGCATCCCCTGGGTGGATGAGAAGGGGTTGTTGCCCGGACGCGGTGCCCCTGGCTTCGGGGCGGGGCGTGCGGGCGCCGTCTGGGTATCCGATGCCGCAGGGGCGATGGGCTCCTCGGGAGCGCGCAGGTGCTGCGGAGCCGGCGCAGTGGGTTCTGTCTCGAGACGGGACGGTGGCACCTCGACCGCCGGCGGCGTGGGCTGCGGCGCGCTCGCAGGTGGCTCGAGCGGGGTGGCAGTGGTATCAGTGTCGGCCGCAGGGGAGGCGT
>JACDHG010000176.1 GCA_013821195.1 Propionibacteriales bacterium | reverse complement strand
CCGCAGACATCGGCGGCGTAGCAGTCGCCTGCGACGTGACGAGTCCGGCCGACGTACGCCGGCTGGCCGCAGCGGTCGGTGAGACCCTCGACGTCCTCGTCAACAACGCAGGCGGGGCGTTCGGCTCCGATGAGGTGGCCGAGGCAAAGGTGGACGACTGGCGAGCCATGTACGACGTCAACGTGATCGGCACCCTCAACGTGACCCAGGCTCTGCTGCCTGCACTTATCGCCAGCGGCGACGCGGTGCTCGTCAACATGGGCTCGACGGCCGGCCGCGCCGCGTATGAAGGCGGCGGAGGCTACACCGCGGCCAAGCACGGCGTCGCGGTTATGACAGAGACGCTGCGGCTGGAGCTCGTCGGCAAGCCCGTCCGGATCACCGAGATCGCCCCAGGCATGGTGAAGACGGAGGAGTTCGGTCTGGTGCGGTTCGGCGGAGACGAGGCAAGACGCGACGCGGTGTATGCCGGCATACCAGATCCGTTGGCCGCCGAGGACATCGCGGACGCAGTGGTCTGGGTCGCCACCCGCCCCTCGCACGTCAACATCGACCTCCTGGTCGTGCGTTCCCGCGCGCAGGCGGCCCAGCACAAGGTCCACCGTCAGAGCTGACCGACTTGTCAGGGTCCAGTGGACACGTCGCCGCTGCCGCCGCCCTGACAAGTCGGTCGCAGGACTGAACCTCGCGGCGTCCTCGAGGCATCGACAAGGTGACGAGATAGCCCAGCGCGGTAGGGAGCTGACGTGGACGAGCAGGCACGGGCCGACTTCACGTCCTTCGTCAACGCCCATTGGGCCTCGATGTTTCGGACGGCATACCTGCTCACCGGCGACCACCATCTCGCCGAGGACCTGACCCAGGGCGCGTTCACGAAGGCGATGCTGTCGTGGTCGCGGGTGCGGAAGGCACGAGAGCCGGCGGCGTACGTCCGCAAGATCGTCGTCAACCAGACCTTCGCGTGGAGGCGGCGGCGATCCTCGGGTGAGGTGCCGACCGACGATCTGTACGACGCCACGGTGTCCGGGCACGACGACCGCGTCGCCTCGGCGCACGACGTGTGGGCGGCCCTGTTGCGCCTGCCGCCGCGACAGCGCGCCGTGATGGTGCTGCGGTACTACCACGACCTGTCCGAGGCCGAGATCGCCGAGACGCTCGGGATGGCACGCGGCACGGTCAAGAGCCATGTCAGCGCGGCGTCGAAGACACTCGCCACGCTGATGAGCGACGACACAACCAGCCAGGAGAACGCCAATGAACCTCGATGAGCTGATCCGCAGCTCGGTCCGCGACGTGGCAGATCACGCGCCTTTCTCGGCTCCGGACATGGCGGCGATCGAGCGGCGCAGCCGCAGAACCCGGCACGTGCAGGCGGCGTCAGCGGCCGCAGCCGTCGTCGCACTGGCGGTCGTGGGTGGGCTGCTCGGCCAGTCGTTCCTCGGCAGAACACATCCCTCCCCAGCGGACCCCCATCCGTCACCTGGCGTCAACCAGACGGACATCGTGTGGAGTGACGGACGCGCGTTGCACTTCGCCGATGAGAAGGTCCCCGCCGAGGGACGGGTCTTCGGGATCGGTCGGGTCGACTCGGGTCTCGTCTACACGACCGATGCGCAGGATGCTCAGGTCTACTTCCAAGACAGCGCCGGATCCGCGGCAGAGCTGATCGGCCGGCACGCGGTCCTGGCTCCGAGCGGGGATCCGATGTCGGGCATCGCCTCGTGGGTGGAGCAAGACGGCAGTCTGACCGAGCTGGTGGTCTACAACACGCAGACTAGCCGGGAGGTGGGGCGAGTGCCCGTGCCACGGGTCCTCGGTCCGAACGACAACATCCTCATCCCCGGCTTTGGGCCGATCCTGGCGATCACCGGGGGCGAGGTGTTCTTCTCCGGGAAGCGCAACGAGGTATGGGTCTACTCGTGGGAGACGGAGGCCCCAGCCGCCCCCACCGGTTACCGGGGCGCCCGATGGCTCGACACGGCTGGTGACGTCACCGCGACCAGGTCCTCGGCTGGGGTGGTGAGCTTTCTTCACGCCGATGGGAGCAGCGTCGCGACCCGTCGCTTCGAGCAGGGGCTGCTGAGTCCCGACGGCCGAGCTTTTGTCGCAACGACCTTGCCCACCGAGACCAGTCCCGGCGAGGTCTTCGTCGTCGACACTGCAACCGGCAGGGCTCAGCCGCTCACAACCGGCCAAGGCAGCGCGCCGATGTTCCCGCCTGTCTTCACGAGCGACGAGACGCTCCTGCTGAAGGTCGAGACATACGACATGTCGACTCCGGACGGGCTACCGGCCAAGGTCATCGCGTGTGATGCCAGCGCCCAGGCCTGTGAGACCGTCGCGTCCCTCAAGGACGGCTTCTTGGCGACGTTGCCGTCGCGCTGACCTGTCTGCTCTCCGGTCACGGCCCGGTACGGATGCGACAGGCGGTCAGATGGAAGCACGGCGGCGCTGCAGGAAACGGCGCTCCGTCTCGTTGGCGGTGAGCAGGATCGCCTCGTCGTATGCCGCCCGGGCCTCGTCGCGACGACCCAGCCGGGCAAGCACGTGGGCGCGGGTGGCGGGCAGGTAGGCGTAGTCGTCGAGGGCGTGGTCGCCCGCCAGCCTGTCGAGCTCGCCGAGCACGACGCCGAGATCGGCTCCCGGCACGAGGCTGGTCGCGGCGACGCGGTTCAGGGCCACCACCGGGTTGGGCCAGCGCCTCAGCAACCCGTCATACATCCGCACCACCTGGCGCCAGTCGGTCGCCTCCCACGACGGGGCCGCGGCGTGCAGTCCGGCGATCGCCGCCTGGAGCGCGAACCGTCCGTCGCCGTGCCTGAGCGCAGTGGTCGCCCGCCCCAGCCCCTCGGCGATGAGTCGTCGGTCCCACGTTGCCCGGTCCTGGTCAGCCAGGAGCACGAGCTCTCCTGTCGGCCCGACGCGCGCCTCTCCGCGGGCTTCGGCGAGCAGGAGCAGAGCGAGCAGGCCTTGCGCCTCAGGCTCACCCGGGAGCTGCCTCACCAGTAGCCGGGCAAGCTCGATCGCGCGCCCGGTGAGGTCGGGGCGGGTGAGGCTGTCACCTGACGCGGTGTGCCCTGCGGTGTAGGCGAGGTGGACCACGGTGAGCACGGTGTCGAGCCGCGCCGGCAGCTCGGTGTCGTCGGGCAGCCGGAACGGCACACCTGCCGCGGCGATCTTCTGCTTCGCCCGGGTGATCCGCGCTGCCACTGCGGTCTCTTTGATGAGCAGCACTCGGGCGATCTCAGCCGTCGTCAGGCCACACATGAGCCGCAGCGTGAGCGGCAGCTGCGCTTCGCGCGACAACGCCGGGTGGCAACAGGTGAAGACGAGCCGCAGCGGGTCGCTCGCCGACGGCTCGTCGTCCGCCTGGACCGGCTCGACTTGCAGCAACGGCAGCTTCCGTCGCAGCGTGGCCTCCCTGCGGAGCCGGTCCAGCGCCGTCCGCCGGGCCACCGTGGTGAGCCACGCCACCGTGCTCTCCGGAACCCCATCCGGCCAGGACCGCAGCGCCTGCACGTACGCGTCCTGTGCACAGTCCTCAGCCAGATCCAGGTCGCGCGTCACGCGCGCCGTCGCCGCGACGACGGTGGCCCAGTGCCGCCGATGCGCCTCGTCGACGAGGCGGGTCACCGCGCGTGCGTCAAGCATGGGCAGCACTCATCCCGCCACCCTGCCAGCCCTCAGCCGGGTGAGCCGCTGGTGTCCATGACCGGGCGGACCTCGATGAACCCTGCGGGACACTGCGCGGCCAGCTCCATCGCCTGGTCGAGGTCACGTGCCTCAACCACGTAGTAGCCGCCAAGAGCCTCCTTAGTCTCGATGAAGGGTCCGTCGGTGACCACTGGCTCAGCGGCCATGTCGTCCCAGTTCCTGCGGACGGTCGTGGCCGTCGACGACCGCTCGAGGGCGGCCCCGTCGACGATTCGTGCCCCGGCGGCCTCGACCGCCTTGGCGAACTCGCCGTGGATCTTCATGGCGAACTCCCACTTGTCGGGTGTCAGGTCGTCATGCCAGCTCTCGTCGTCGAAGAGCAGGAACATGTACTGCGCCATCATGACCTCCTTGGGTCGTCGAGTGTTCAGTCTGCCTATCTGACGAACGGCACGGCGCCCATTCGACACACCTATCTCACCTAGCTCACCGACTTGTCAGGCTCCACTGGACACGTCGCCGCTGCTGCCACCCTGACAAGTCGGTCGGGGTCGGCGATTCGGTGCGGTGTCGATGCGCCGATAGACTCGACTGGTTGCCGCCCGGCGGCACCGCGGCCGCCACCTCTCACGGCATACCCTCACTGACAGGACCTCGGCTCCACCATGTCCAACCTGATCGCCACCACCGCACTGCACACCAGTGTGCGCAACGATCTGCGCAACGTCGCAATCGTTGCGCACGTCGACCACGGCAAGACCACGCTGGTGGACGCGATGCTGTGGCAGTCCGGGGCGTTCGGTGAGCACCAGCACGTCGATGTGCGGGCGATGGACTCCGGCGATCTGGAGCGCGAGAAGGGCATCACGATCCTCGCCAAGAACACCGCAGTGAGGTATGCCGGTCCCGCCGCCACGGACGGGCCGGTCACGATCAACATCATCGACACGCCAGGCCACGCCGACTTCGGTGGAGAGGTGGAGCGGGGCCTGTCGATGGTCGACGGCGTCGTGCTGTTGGTCGACGCATCCGAGGGACCGCTGCCGCAGACCCGCTTCGTGCTGCGCAAGGCACTCGCCCTGATGCTTCCCGTCGTACTCGTCGTCAACAAGGTCGACCGGCCCGATGCTCGGATCGTCGAGGTCGTCGAGGAGACGTACGAGCTCTTCATGGACGTGCTCGACGACACGCACGACCAAGACGCCCTCGACTTCCCCGTCGTCTACGCCTCGGCGAAGGTCGGCCGCGCTTCGCTCGAGCAGCCGGCCGATGGCGGCCTGCCCGAGGGCGAGACCCTCGAGGCGCTCTTCCGCACCATCATCGAGACAGTGCCCGCTCCGACGTACGTCGACGGCGCGTCCCTGCAAGCGCAGGTCACGAACCTCGACGCGTCGCCGTTCCTCGGTCGCCTGGCCCTTTGCCGCATCTACCAGGGCACCCTGAAGAAGGGTCAGCAGGTCGCGTGGCTGCGCCGCGACGGCTCACGTCGCAACGTCAAGATCACCGAGCTTCTCGTCACGGAGGCACTCGAGCGCGTTCCGGGCACGCATGCCGGCCCTGGTGACATCATCGCGGTTGCCGGGATCCCGGAGATCACCATCGGCGAGACCCTCGCCGACCCCGACAACGCCGTCGCGCTGCCGCTGATCACCGTCGACGAGCCGGCCATCTCGATGACGATGGGGACCAACACGGCGCCGCTGGCAGGCCGGGCCAAGGGCACGAAGGTCACGGCGCGGCTCGTCAAGGACCGCCTCGACCGCGAGCTCGTCGGGAACGTGTCCATCCGGGTCCTGACGACCGAGCGTCCGGACACCTGGGAGGTGCAGGGCCGCGGTGAGCTCGCGCTTGCCATCCTCGTGGAGCAGATGCGGCGCGAAGGCTTCGAGCTGACGGTCGGCAAGCCGCAGGTCGTGACCCGCGAGACCGACGGCTTGGTGCACGAGCCCGTCGAGCGCCTCACGATCGACGCCCCGGAGGAGTATCTCGGCGCCGTCACCCAGCTGCTGGCGGTCCGCAAGGGCCGGATGGAGCAGATGATCAACCACGGCACGGGCTGGGTGCGGATGGAGTTCCTCGTCCCGGCCCGCGGCCTGATCGGGTTCCGAACCGAGTTCCTCAC
>JACDHG010000175.1 GCA_013821195.1 Propionibacteriales bacterium | reverse complement strand
CGTGCGGCCCGGCGGCTGGACGGGGCCCGAGGCGCCTTCCAGGGGGTGGGCTACCTTGTCACGCACTGGGGCCAGGGGGTTGAACGCCGCGGTCGGCCGGCTGCCTGGCTGAGCATGCAGAGTGCGCGTCAGCGCACGGGCGGGGGAGGGGTGTCCGTCGAGCCACCTTCCGTCGAGGCGGTCGTGGGTGGGGTGCCGGCGGGCGGAGTGCTGGGAGGCGTGCCGTCGTCCTTGCGGTTGAGCTTGCCGAGCGCGTCGGCTGCCTTGCCTCTGGCGTCGGCGATCTTGTCCGTGTGCTTCCCCTGCGTCCTCTTGTCGGCCATCTGACCGGCCTTGTCGAGGCCCTGATCGACCTTGTCGCCGTGCTTGTCGACCGCGTCGGCGGCCTTGGCTTTGGCCTTGTCGAGAAATCCCATGGCGTCTCCTGTGCTTGGTGTCGTGATTGGTGGTGGCCGCCTCCATCGTGCATGGCCCGCGGCCGGAACTCCAGCCGAGGTGCTGGCTGACGCCCGCCACCGGTGCCGCGAGCCGACGGCATCCGACGGCACCGCGACGGCACACCAGACAGCCGACGATGGCCCAGCCCGGTCTTCCTTGGCCCGCGGGCTGCCTATCCTTGACGCACGGCCACGCCGACGGCGTACGGCGCGTGACACTCTCGGAAAGGTTCACGGATGGCCCACCGCACGCGACGAGCGGCCTTGCTCGCCGGCTGTCTGGCACTCGCAGTCGCCGGTTGCGGCGGTGCGGCCGATGTCGCCGAGCCCACCGGTACAACGACGACGACGCCGGCCACGGCGTCTCCGTCCAACAGCCCGACGAGCCCGACCACCTCGACACGGTCGGGCGATGTGGTCGTCCCGTCGGCCGCCGAGCTGAGAGCCGGTCGCTCGACCCCGGTGGAGGACCCGTACTACCCGGACACGAGCAACCCAGAGCTCGATGCGCTTCACTACTTCCTCGACCTCGGCTGGGACGGTGACACGCTGACCGGCTCGGCGACGATCACGTTCCGCGCGACCACCGCCACCGACGCCATCCGCCTCGGCATGTCCGAAGCGCTCACGGCGAGCCGGGTCCAGCTCGACGGGCGCCAGATCGACTACACCCAGGCTGACGACGGCATCGAGCTGGTGACACCCGGCCTCGCGCCTGGCGGGACGCACACGCTGACGATCGGGTACGCCGGCACCCCCGAGTCGACGCCTGCGCCGAGCAGGCGCGGCGACCAGTTCGAGGGGCTCGGCTGGAACACCGACGACGAGGGAAACGTCTACTCGTTCCAGGAGCCGTTCGGTGCGTTCACCTGGTACCCCGTCAACGACCACCCCTCCGACGAGGCGTTGTACGACGCCCGCATCCGGACCGAGGGCGACGATGTCGGCGTCTTCAACGGCGAGTTCGGCGGCCTCAGCGAGGACGGCGCAGCCAGCGTCACGAGCTGGCATGTCGACGAGCCCGTTGCGTCGTACCTCACCACGATCGCCATCGGCCCCTACACCCAGCACACGGGCACGACCGAGAGTGGACTGGAGATCTCCTACTGGTTGCTGCCGCGCGACGAGGATCTCCTCGCCGGCCTCGAGCGCGAAGGCAGCACTGCGTTCGGGTGGCTCGAGGAGCACGCGGGCGAGTATCCGTTCTCGACCCTCGGAGTCGTCGTCGTCGGAGGGTCCAGTGCCATGGAGACCCAGACGATGGTCACGATGAGCCGCGGAGCCGTGGAGCGTGCCGACGCTGTGTTGCTCCACGAGTTCGCGCACCAGTGGTACGGCGACTCGGTGACACCGATCGACTGGCGTGGCATGTGGATCAACGAGGGCTTCGCGATGTACTTCCAGCAGTGGTACGAGAAGGACCTCGGTCGTCCGGTCTATGCGGGTGGCGTCGAGCGGTGGCGCAGCTACGACAACGAGTCGCGGCTGCTCTCGGGGCCGCCCGGTGACTACGACCCCAGCTCGTTCGCTGACCTCAACGTCTACCTCGGTCCCGCGATGATGCTCGACGAGATCCGCAAGCAGATCGGCGACGACGAGTTCGAGGAGCTGGTCATCGCGTGGGCGGCCGAGCATGCGAATGCGAACGTCGACCGTGCCACCTTCACGCGGTGGGTCAACGACAAGACCGGTCAGGACCTCACGCGGCTGATCGACCGGTGGCTGGACTCGCCCAGGACCCCGCGCCCGAGCTGACCGAGCTGACCGAGCTGACCGAGCTGACCGAGCTGACCGAGCTGACCGAGTCGTCAGGGCGTGGTGCACAGCGCCAGGTCGCTGACGAGCCGACAGGTCGGGGATAATCGGCGGGTGTCCCCGACGTCTGCCACCCCACCTGTGATCGCCGTGGTCGGGCCCACCGCAGCAGGCAAGAGCGACCTGGCGGTCGAGCTGGCGCAAACGCTCGGCGGCGAGGTCGTCAACGGTGACTCGATGCAGATCTACCGGGGCATGGACATCGGGACGGCAAAGCTGCCTCTCGAGCAGCGACACGGAGTCCGCCACCACCTGCTCGACGTGCTCCACGTCGGCGAGCCGGCGACGGTTGCGGAGTTCCAAGGCTGGGCCCGGGAGGCGATCTCTGACTGCCGGGCGCGGGGAGTGCCGCCAGTCTTCGTCGGAGGCTCGGCGCTCTACCTGCGCGCTGTGCTCGACGAGTTCGAGTTCCCCGGCACGGACGCCGAGGTACGACGTCGACTCGAGGATGAGCTGGGCGCGGTCGGGGCTGGGGCGCTGCACTCGCGGCTGCACGGCGTCGACCCCGTGGCCGCCGAGGCGATCATGCCCAGCAACAGTCGCCGCGTGGTGCGGGCGTTGGAGGTCATCGAGCTCACCGGCCGGCCCTACCGGGCCACGCTCCCGCAACACCTCTACGCCTTCGACCGGGTCGTGCAGGTCGGGCTCGACGTGCCGCGTGAGATCCTCGACTCGCGCATCGCGCTGCGGGTCGACCACATGTGGGAGGTGGGGCTCGTCGACGAGGTGCGGGCGCTGGAGCGGCACGGCCTCCGGGAGGGCCGCACGGCTTGCCGCGCGCTCGGCTACGCGCAGGTGCTGAGGTTCCTCGCCGGGGAGTGCACCGAGGACGGGGCCAGGCTCGCGACGGTCGCCGGGACACGCAGGTTCGCGCGTCGCCAGGATGCCTGGTTCCGCCGCGACCCGCGCATCGGATGGCTCCCGTACGACGCTGAGGACCTCCCGGCCCGGGCGCTGGACGCCGTACGATCGGTCGGGTGAGCTTCCCCTTCGTCAAAGGCCACGGAACGCACAACGACTTCGTGGTGCTGCCTGACCTCGACGGCTCCATCCACGGTGATCTGGAGGACGCGGCGGTGGCGGCGATCTGCGACCGCCGCGGCGGCATCGGTGCGGATGGCGTCCTGCGGGTGCTGCGGGGAGGCGCGGCTGGTGGCGCCGGATGGTTCATGGACTACCGCAACGCCGACGGCTCGGTGTCGCAGATGTGCGGCAACGGGTTGCGGGTCTTCGCCCGCTACCTCGAGGCGTCGGGCCTCGTGGACCCGACGGCGCTCGCTGGTCCGTTGGCTGTCGGCACCGGGGACGGGATCAAACAGGTGACCTACTGTGGCGACGGCGAGATCAGCGTGGACATGGGGGCGCCGAAGGTCGGTGGTCCGGCGGACGTCTCGGTCGACGGTCGCCGTCTGGTCGGCTCCAGCGTCGACATGGGCAACCCGCACACCGTGGTGGTGGTGGATGCGCTCGAGGACGCCGGGGAGCTCGTGGCGTCGCCGATCTCCTGTGTCGAGCAGTTCCCCGAGGGCGTCAACGTGGAGTTCGTCCGGGTCGTCGGCGACCGCGACCTCGAGATGCGGGTCTTCGAGCGGGGAGTCGGGGAGACGTGGTCATGCGGCACGGGCGCCTGCGCAGTCGTGGCGGCAGTGGCGAGTGGGAGCGCTGTCGCGGGCACCGGTGAGGCGGCCCCGGGCCAGGGGACCGGCTCTACGCCTGAGCGTCCGACGACGTACGCCGTCGGTGTTCGGGGCGGCAGGCTCAGCGTCACCTGGGACGTCGACGGCCACCTGCACCTCAAGGGCCCCGCCGTCCTCGTCGCCACCGGCACCTGGACCGCCTGACCCTCACCTGGACCGCCTGACCCTCAGCCCGACCCCTGCCTGGTGCCCCCCGGGTTCTGCCGCTCGCCCGCCTGGGTTTGCGATGTCGACAGTCCGTTTGCACTGTTTACATGGCAAACCTGCGATGCAAACCGGGGGTCTGCGGTGCACACCTCGCCGCTCAGCAGACCGGCCGAAGAGTCGCCCAGCGGAACGAAATCGGTCGTAGTCGGAGGGCGCGTCGACGTACAGTGGGCAAGGATGACAGCCGACACGCCTGAGTATGCCGACGGACCCGACGGGGTCGAGACCGCTGACGGGTCCGCAAGCGACATCGACCTCAGTGCCGACTTCTTCACCGAGCCCACTGCAGGTGAAGACGACGCGGGCGCTCTCTCCACGGAGGACGACGCCGCTGCCGTCGGCGGCTCCGAGCTCGACTGGGGAGCCGACGGCGAGGACGCCTTCGAGACCGGTTACGCACAGGGCGACTACGAGCTCGATGAGCGACACGCCCTGCGCCGGGTCGCCAGCCTCTCGACCGAGCTCGAGGACGTCACCGAGGTCGAGTACCGCAAGCTTCGTCTCGAGCGCGTCGTGCTCGTTGGCGTGTGGACCGGAGGCACTGTCCAAGCCGCCGACAACTCGCTCGCCGAGCTCAAGCTGCTCGCCGAGACGGCTGGGTCGCGGGTGCTCGATGCCCTGTCCCAGCGCCGTCAGAAGCCCGACCCCGCGACGTACATCGGTCCCGGCAAGGTCGACCACCTGCGGCTCGTGGTGGCAGAGACGGGCGCCGACACCGTGATCTGCGACGGCGAGCTCAGCCCGTCACAGCTACGCAACCTCGAGGACCGCGTCAAGGTCAAGGTCGTCGACCGGACGGCGTTGATCCTCGACATCTTCTCCCAGCACGCCCGCTCCAAGGAGGGCAAGACCCAGGTCGAGCTGGCCCAGCTGGAGTACATGAGGCAGCGGCTGCGTGGGTGGGGTGGCAACCTCTCCCGTCAGGCCGGCGGGCGTGTCGGCGTTCAGGGTGGCGGCATCGGCGGCCGTGGCCCGGGTGAGACCAAGCTCGAGACCGACCGTCGCCGCATCACGACGCGGATGGCCAAGCTGCGCCGCGAGCTCGACCACATGCAGACGGCGCGAGTGACGAAGAAGGCCGAGCGCGTACGACGGGAGATCCCCGCCGTGGCGATCGCCGGCTACACGAACGCCGGGAAGTCCTCGCTCCTCAACCGCCTCACCGGCGCCGGCGTCCTCGTCGAGGACGCACTGTTCGCCACCCTCGACCCGACGACACGTCGCACCACCACAGGCGACGGCCGCGTCTACACGCTGTCCGACACCGTCGGCTTCGTGCGACATCTCCCGCACCAGCTCGTCGAGGCGTTCCGCTCGACTCTCGAGGAGGTCGCCGACTCCGATCTCGTCGTCCATGTCGTCGACGGCTCGAACGCCGACCCAGAAGGCCAGATCGCCGCGGTCCGTGAGGTGTTCGCCGAGATCGGTGCTGACAAGGTCCCCGAGCTCATCGTGGTCAACAAGTCAGACGCCGCCGACCCACTCGTCATCGCGCGGCTGCTGGCGCGCGAGCCGCACGCCGTCGTCGTGTCGGCCCGCACGGGTGAGGGTGTCGACGGGGTCGTCTCGGCCATCGAGACCGATCTGCCGAGACCGGCTGTCGAGATCGACGCGCTCGTGCCCTACG
>JACDHG010000174.1 GCA_013821195.1 Propionibacteriales bacterium | reverse complement strand
ACACGCCGAGTACCGCGACATCCACGCCGACGGCACCGCGGGCACCGCCCACTGGGAGGCGTACTACACCTTCCAGGGACACCCAGTGCACAACGTCATCGATGCGACGTTCTCCTTCAAGCACGGCCTGATCACACGACACGTCGACGACTTCGACTGGCCTCGATGGGCCGGCCAAGCGCTAGGACTGCCCGGCAGAGTCCTGGGGCGAACGTCGTTCCTGCACTCCCGTGTGCGCGGCACCGCCCGCAGACAGCTCGAGGAGTTCCGGGCCGAGCGGGCCTGATTCCAGACGTCCAGGTCGCGTCAGGTCTCGGCGATAGCCTCGTGGTGACGCAGCACCTCGGCAATGACGAAGTTGAGGAACTTCTCGGCGAACTCCGGGTCGAGCCTCGCCTCCACGGCCAACCGGCGCAAGCGCTCGATCTGCACCGCCTCGCGCGCAGGGTCCGCGGGGGGCATCGCCTGCTCAGCCTTGAGCAACCCCACCTGTTGCGTGCACTTGAAACGCTCCGCGAGCACATGCACCAACGCCGCATCGAGGTTGTCGATGCTGTTGCGGAGCCGCAGCAGCTCGACTTGAGCGCCGTTGTCATCGGTCGGAGTCTCGTCTTCGGATCGCACGCCTGCCATGACGGCACAGCCTAACGGCGGCCCGAGACGAGCTTCACCGATCCTCGTCGCGGAGCGTCAGATGACCGCGAGACTGCCAGGTTGAACTAGAATCAGCCAGGACTCAGGTGGGGCGACGGCGCGCAGACAGACCTGGCGGCCTGGCGCGCGGTGGGAGGACGGGGATCGACATGGCAGCCATCGAGCTCTCGGTCGTCGTACCGTGCTTCAACGAGGAGCAGAGCATCGACCGACTCTACGACGTGCTGACACAGGAGCTCGAGGCGCTCGTCGACACCTTCGAGGTGCTCCTCGTCGATGACGGCAGCAGCGACTCGACAGTCGACAAGATGCGCGCCGTGAACCAGCTGGACTCGCGCTTCCGCTACTTCGTGCTGAGCCGGAACTTCGGCAAGGAGTCGGCCATGCTCGCCGGTCTGAGTCAGGCGGAAGGGGCCGCCATCGCCATCCTCGACGCAGACCTCCAGCATCCCCCCGCGCTTCTGGCCAAGATGCTGCCGATGCTCGAGGAGGGCTACGACCAGGTCGTCGCCCGTCGTACCCGCACGGGTGACAAGCCAGTGCGCACCGCGGTGTCTCGCCTCTACTACCGTGCCTTCAACCGTCTCGTCGACGTCGAGCTCGAGGATGGGGTCGGAGACTTCCGCGTCCTCACCCGAAGAGCCGTGCGGTCCCTGCTGTCCCTCGGCGAGTACAACCGCTTCTCCAAGGGCCTCTTCGCCTGGATCGGCTTCTCCACTGCAGTGGTCGACTACGACAACGTCGCGCGCGAGTCAGGAGACTCGAAGTGGAGGTTCGGCGACCTCATCAACTACGGCATCGACGGCATCGTCTCCTTCAACGCGCGCCCTCTGCGCCTGGCCATCCACCTGGGGACCGCCGTCACCGTCTTGTCGTTCGCGTACGCCGCTTGGGTCGTCATCGACTATCTCGCGAACGGCAACCCGGTGGCCGGCTACCCGACGCTGATCGTCGCCATCCTCGTCTTCGGAGGCCTGCAGCTCGTCGTCCTCGGCGTGATCGGTGAGTACCTCGGCCGGATCTACTACGAGACAAAGCGTCGACCGCACTTCTTGCTGAAGGAGAGCAGCAACCAGATCGAGGCGCCGGTGACGGTTGCGCTCGGACCCGAGCACGACGAACAACCCCATCTTGCCCATGGAGACTCACCACGGCCAGACACCGGACCGACGGTGTGGGGACCCGCCTCGTGATCTATGGCCGCATCCTGCGCTTCGCGACCATCGGGGTCCTCAACACCGGCATCTACTACGCCCTCTACCTCATACTGCGGCTCATCCTCCCCTACCTGGTCGCGCACGTCTGCGCCTTCCTGCTGGCGATGATCGCCTCGTACTTCCTCAACTGCTACTTCACCTTCAAGACAACGCCCAGCTGGCGCAGCTTCTTGCTGTTCCCGCTGAGCAACGTCGTGAACTTCCTCCTCAGCACCGTCGGCCTCTATGTCCTGGTCCAACACATCGGCATGGACGAACGCCTCGCGGCCATCCCGGCTGCGGTCATCGCCATCCCGTTCACCTTCCTGGTCGCACAGTTCGCCTTGACCGGCGGGCGCGATGAGCAGCCGGCACGTGGCTCCACATCTCAACCGAGCGAGGAAAGTGCTGCATGACCACGGGCACCACAGCAGTCAACGGTCGTTCCGCCAGCACCCCGATACCCCCCCACGAGCCACGCGTCCCCGGTTGGATGTGGCCGGTGGGAGTCACCGCTCTGACCCTCCTGTACGCGATGGTCCCCCCCTTCGTCGGCGCGACAAGCTTCTACCGCCGCGGTGACAGCGCCTCGCAGTTCCTGCCCACCTGGGTCCACTTCGGCGACCTGATGCGCGACGGCGCCTGGCCGCCGCTGATGGACCCGAACTCCTGGCACGGAGGCAACTACGCCGCCGAGGCGCTCTTCGGGGTCTACAACCCGATCAACGCTCTCAACTGGCTCGTCGTCTCGTTCATCCCCAACCTCGACGTCGCCGCCACCTTGGTCAAGGCAGAGTTCCTCGCCTTGTTGGCGCTCGGCATCTACCTGCTGGCTCGCGAGTACGGCGCCGCCCGCTGGGCCGCCTCGCTGGTCGCGGTGGCCCTGCCGTTCTCAGGCTTCACCCTCTACTGGGACGCAGCTACCTGGGCCGCCGGTCTGATCGCCTTCGCCTACGTGCCGTACGTCTGGTGGGCGTTCCGAAGGGCGGCTCACGGCCGCCTCAGCCCGATCTGGGCCTTCGTCGTCGGTGCGCTGGCAATCACCCAAGGAAACCCCTACGGCGTCCTCGGCGTCGTCGTCATCGGCGTCGCTGTCCTCACTGAAGCGCTGTTGGCGAAGGACTGGACCGCCGTACGTCGCATCGTGCTGCTGGGGGCCTGCGTGGCTGCCCTGATCCCGCTCGTCTTCATGCCGCTTCTCCAGACCGCTCCGCTCGCCGTGCGCGCCAACCTCGCAGGTGTCAGGAACACGGACATGATGAGCCCTCACCTCGGTGATCTCCTGAACCTCAGCAGCCCGACCCTGCTGCCAGACATCAAGACGTTCCTGAATCCCATGCAGGTCCCCGCGACATACTTTGCCTGGTTCGTCCTCCCCATGCTGCCGTGGTTGCGGTGGTCCTCCCTACGCGGTCGCCTCAGCAGTCTGGCTGGTCTGGCAGTGGTCTTCGCCGGCTACTTCCTGCTCGTGGCGGGCCCGTCCGTCCTCTGGTTCTTTCGCTGGCCGCTGCGCCTCGTGGAGTACGCGCAGCTGCCGTTCGCGGTACTGCTGGCCGTCGTCGCCTCCGCGGGGTTCCGCAGTGACCGGAGGGCCGCACGATTGGGGGCTAGCGTCGGACTCGTCGTCGTCGGGGCTTATCTCGCCTGGGCACAGACCCCCTCCGACCTTCAGCTGCACGCTGTCGCGACAGCTCTCGTTCTCGCGCTCGTCCTCGCCCTCGTCTGGGCGATGCGGCGCAGCAGCACGAGTGTTCTTCCGCTGGTAGCCGTGGTGCAGACGGGTATCTTGCTTGTGCTGGGCTTGCAGACGGCGGCGTTCCCGCAGAACGCCAGCGCCGGACCCTGGAACTTCCCGGCATCGGTGCCTGCGCTGGAGGAGCGATTCGACTCGCGCTACACCGGCACGACCCTCCAGCTCGCCAGTCTCTTCGACATCCGCAGACGGGCGACCAAGGAGGGGCCGGCTGCCTGGCGCGACCACCTCGGCGGCAGCATGTTCCACGCCGTCGGCGTCGACTCCGTCAACACCTATTCCGGCGTCGGTCTCAAGATCTTCACCAAGGCGCTGTGCATGGACTACAACGGAGCGACCTGCCCTCGGGCACTCGCGCTGCTGATGAAGCCGACCGAGGAGGGCCGACCGAACCTCGCCGCCTTGATGAAGGTGGACACGATCGTCGCGCAGCGCCGCCGCTACCCGGACGTGGGGGATGAACCTGGCTGGGTCATCGCCGAGCAGGATCGTCGGACCACGGTCTTGCACCCGAGCGAGCCCTGGCACTGGCCCGGCAGTCGGCTGAGCTGGACGTCGCCTGACGTGACGGTCACCTCGGCCGACACCACGGGACTCAGCAGTGAGACTGTCACCATCGAGGATGTGGCGGCAGCCTCGACGCTCGTCTTCGCCCGGCTCGGGTGGCCGGGCTTCAGCGCAGAGATCAACGGCAGGCGGCTCAGGGTCACCCGCAGCGATGCCGGTCTGCTCGAGGTTGCGCTCCCCACCGGCACGAAGGCGGGAGAGGTAACAGTCGACTTCCGGCCGCCTGGGCAGCTGCCCGGTCTGGGACTGGCCGGACTCGGGGCCCTCGGCGCCGTGGCCATGGCGGTGCTCCCTGCCCTCCGGCGTCGACGCGAAGACGAGGAAGGTGCCGACACCGATGGTCGGGCGCCGACCGGCGACGTCGCTCACCACGACTGACGCCGGCGGAGTCAGTGGGGGCGCCAGGCCTCGTCGTCCTTGGTGAGCTTGATGATGTGGCTTGGAAGCTTGTTACTGGCGAGCATCTCGACCGTGACGTGCTCGAAGACGTCGCGGAGGTTCGCCCGGGCGGCAACCCAGACGAGCTGAAGGACCATCGCGCTGTCGTTGTACTCCACGGCCTCGGGTCGAAGCCCGTACACGCTGACCAACGGACCGTCAACCGCCCGGATGATGTCGGCGATGCTGACATCGCTGCTCGGTCGCCCGAGCCGCCACCCGCCGCTCTGGCCCCGCACGCTCATCACGATTCCGGCGCGCCTGAGGTCGGCGAGGATGGCCTGCAGGAAGCCGTGCGGGATGTCTTGGAGCCGCCCCAGCTCCTCTGCCGACACCGGCACGCCGTCAACGCGCGAAGCGATCTCGATCAGCGCACGCAAGGCGTAGTCGGACTTGGCTGAGACGCGCATGGCGGCAAGTTTGTCAGAAGGCGTTAAGGGCGACGGCCGAGCCGCCAGACCCGCAGCTCCCGCAGGCGGCGCGGGAGGGCTGCCTACGGGGTGCCGTCGGTGCGACGCTCCTCGACGTGCGTTGTCCTGTGCCTGCTCCGCTGAGCGTTGATCGCCAGCGACAGCCCGATCGCGAGGACCCCGGCGATCAGCAGGATGACGCCGAGGGTGTTCTCTGCAATGAAGTCGATGTCGACGGCCTCGTCGAGTGCCCAGATGAGCACCGCGCCGACCACGATCAAGACGACCCCGAGTCCGATAGCCATGCGGGTCTCCTTCCGCTGTCTGCACTTTCAGGTGCTCTCAAGGTAGACCACCGCACCGGTATGTCCGTGAATCGGACCCCGTGTGTCTGATCAGACGTTGACAGTGCCACTCAGCGTTTGGCGGCGGCCCTGCGCTGCGCGCCGGTCCAGCGGGCCTTGGCGCCGGTACGCTTCGCGGCCTTCGTCCGCGGCGCAGCACCGTCACGACGGGGGTCGGGTCGACGCTCGGAACGCTCGCGCCCGGCGGCCCAAGGCGCGGCAGCACGAGATGCGGCTGGACGTCGTTCCGGCTGCTGGGTCGCGGCGGGACCGACCCTCTCGGGGCGATGGTTGTCAGCCGGGCGCCGGACGCGCGCCGGCTGGCCTCGTCCCCGGTCGCGTCGAGGCTTGCCCTGGCGGGGTCGGGAGTCCGCGGTGCGAGCCGAGGGGACGGCAACCCGGTCGATCGGCTCGCCCACGAGGGCCAGGGC
>JACDHG010000173.1 GCA_013821195.1 Propionibacteriales bacterium | reverse complement strand
ATCCGTCCCGGCGGCGTCTCGCAGGACCTTCCTCCTGGGGCCCTGGAGAAGGTCGACGAGTTCCTCGGTCTGATGAAGAGACGGTTGCCGGAGTACGCCGCCCTGTGCAACGCGAACCCGATCTTCAAGGCCCGGCTCGTCGACGTCGGCTATCTCGACCTGGCGGGCTGTCTGGCGCTCGGAGTCACCGGACCGGTGCTGCGATCGACGGGCTACGACTGGGACCTACGCAAGAAGCAGCCGTACAGCGGCTACGAGGACTACGAGTTCGACGTCGTCACGTGGGACACCGCCGACGCCTATGGACGTTTCCGCATCCGCGTCGCCGAGATGTGGGAGTCGCTGCGGATCGTCGAGCAGTGCGCCACGCGTCTGCAGACCCTCGAGGGCGCCCCTGTCATGGTGGCGGACAAGAAGATCGGCTGGCCAAGCCAGCTGGCGGTCGGATCCGACGGCCTGGGCAACTCCCTCGACTACATCCGTCACATCATGGGCGAGTCGATGGAGGCGCTCATCCACCACTTCAAGCTGGTCACCGAGGGCTTCCGGGTCCCGACCGGCCAGTCCTACACGGCCGTGGAGTCGCCGCGGGGCGAGCTCGGCTGCCACCTGGTGTCCGACGGCGGCACGAGGCCCTACCGCGCCCACTTCCGCGACCCTTCGTTCACCAACCTGCAGGCCGCTCCGGTGATGAGCGAAGGCGGTCAGGTCGCCGACGTCGTCGTGGCCGTGGCGAGTCTCGACCCGGTGATGGGCGGAGTGGACAGGTGACGGACATGGAGACGACCGCCGCGTCCAGACAGCAGGTCGACGCCGGGCGAGAGCTCCCCGCCGCCACCCTGGCTGAGCTGCACGAGATCGCCGCCCGCTACCCCGACCGCCGCTCCGCGCTGCTCCCGATGTTGCATCTCCTCCAGAGCGTGCAAGGCCGCGTCACGGCCGAGGGCATCGAGACCTGTGCCGCCATGCTCGACCTCAGCGCCGCCGAGGTCTCGGGGGTCGCGACGTTCTACACCATGTACAAGCGCCGTCCGGTGGGTGACTACCACGTCGGTGTCTGCACCAACACGTTGTGCGCCGTCATGGGCGGCGACCTCATCTTCGAGCGGCTGAAGGGCCATCTCGGTGTCGGCAACGACGAGACGACCGACGACGGCAAGGTCACGCTCGAGCACATCGAGTGCAACGCCGCGTGCGACTACGCCCCGGTCATGATGGTCAACTGGGAGTTCTTCGACAACCAGACCCCCGAGTCTGCCGCCGCGGTCGTCGACGATCTCGTCGCGGGCAACGAGGTGCGAGCGACCAGAGGAGCGCGGGTCTGCACCTGGCGGGAGGCGGAGCGCGTGCTCGCGGGGTTCCCCGACGACCGTGCCGACGAGGGACCGTCGGCGGGACCGGCCTCCCTCGCAGGGCTGCAGCTCGCCCGGGAGCGCGGCTGGCGAGCACCCCAGCCCGACCGAGGGGCGGCCGACGGTGATGCCGTGGCGGCTGACCAGGCATCGAAGGGTGTCCGCGAGGAGTCCGACGTCGCTGTCGACGCCTCGCCCGCCGGCACCCGCCACCAGGACAAGAAGCGGAGCCGGGACGCGGCCGCCGGCACCGAGACGTCGAACGGCAGCAGCAAAGAGGCCGGCACATGACCGACCCCCTCACCCCGGTCCTCTCCGACAACTGGGACACCGACCGATCCTGGACGCTTGCGGCGTACGAGCAGCTCGACGGATACGGCGCTCTGGACAAGGCACTCGGGCAGACGCAGGACGATGTCATCGAGCTCGTCAAGTCGTCCGGACTGCGAGGTCGAGGGGGTGCCGGGTTCCCGGCCGGCATGAAGTGGGGCTTCATCCCCCAGGGGGACGACAAGCCGCACTACCTCGTCGTCAACGCCGACGAGTCCGAGCCAGGCACCTGCAAGGACATCCCGCTGATGATGGCGAGTCCCCACACGTTGGTCGAGGGCGTCATCATCTCGGCGTACGCCATCAGGGCCAACCTGGCGTTCATCTATGTCCGTGGAGAGGTTCTCCACGTCGTCCGCCGCCTCCAGCGCGCGGTGCAGGAGGCCTACCTCGCCGGGCACCTCGGCAAGGACATCCACGGGTCGGGCTTCGACCTCGATGTCATCGTGCACGCCGGAGCCGGTGCCTACATCTGTGGCGAGGAGACGGCACTACTCGACTCGCTCGAGGGCCGGCGCGGACAGCCGAGACTCCGGCCACCGTTCCCCGCCGTGGCCGGCCTGTACGCCTGCCCGACCGTCATCAACAACGTCGAGACGATCGCCTCTGTGCCGTGCATCCTGGCCAACGGCGCGGACTGGTTCTCGAGCATGGGGACCGACAAGAGCAAGGGCACGACGCTCTACTCGCTGTCCGGTCACGTCAACCGACCGGGTCAGTACGAAGCCCCGCTCGGAATCACGCTACGCCAGCTGCTCGACGTGGCCGGAGGTGTGCGCCACGGTCACGAGCTGAAGTTCTGGACTCCCGGCGGCTCCTCGACCCCGTTGCTGACCGCCGAGCACCTCGATGTCCCTCTCGACTACGAAGGCGTCGGCGCTGCCGGGTCCATGCTCGGCACGAAGGCACTACAGATCTTCGACGAGACAACCTGCGTCGTCCGTGCGGTGCTCCGCTGGACCGAGTTCTACAAGCACGAGTCGTGTGGCAAGTGCACGCCGTGCCGCGAGGGCACCTGGTGGCTCGCGCAGACGCTGACCCGCCTCGAGCAGGGCCAGGGCACCGAAGCCGACCTCGAGACGCTGGTCGACCTCTGCGACAACATCGTCGGCAGGTCGTTCTGCGCTCTGGCTGACGGAGCGGCCGCGCCGATCACGTCGTCGATCCAGTTCTTCCGGGACGAGTATCTCGAGCACCTACGGGTGGGCGACTGCCCGTTCGACCGTGAGGCCTCGACATTGTTCGCCATGGCAGGAGCGAGCGCATGACGTTGGACCAGGCCACCGGGCAGGATCTCGACTCAGGTGCGAAGACCGTCACGCTGACCATCGACGACGTCGAGGTCACGGTTCCCGAAGGCACCCTCCTGATCCGGGCGGCGGAGCGGATCGGCATCCAGATCCCGCGCTTCTGCGACCACCCGCTGCTCGACCCTGTCGGCGCCTGCCGTCAGTGTCTCGTCGAGGTCCCCGACGCGGGCAACGGCCGGCCACTCCCGAAGCCGCAGGCATCGTGCACGATCACCGCGGCGCCCGGCATGGTGGTGCGCACGCAGCACTCGAGCCCGGTCGCCGACAAGGCCCAGCAGGGCATCATGGAGTTTCTGCTGATCAACCACCCGCTCGACTGCCCGGTCTGCGACAAGGGCGGCGAGTGCCCGCTGCAGAACCAGGCGATGTCGAACGGCCGTGGCGAGACACGGTTCACCGAGACCAAGCGGACCTTCACCAAGCCGATCAAGATCTCCGCCCAGGTGCTGCTGGACCGCGAGCGTTGCGTGCTGTGCGCCCGGTGCACCCGCTTCAGCGAGCAGATCGCGGGCGATCCCTTCATCGAGATGGTCGAGCGTGGTGCGCTGCAGCAGGTCGGCATCTACGAGCGTGAGCCGTTCGAGTCCTACTTCTCGGGCAACACGATCCAGATCTGCCCGGTGGGTGCGTTGACGTCAGCCGCCTACCGGTTCCGGTCGCGGCCGTTCGACCTCATCTCGACCCCGGCTGTGTGTGAGCACTGCGCCTCAGGCTGCGCGTTGCGCACCGACCACCGGCGGGGCAAGGTCACCCGACGGCTCGCCGGCAACGACCCGCTCGTCAACGAGGAATGGAACTGCGACAAGGGGCGCTTCGCCTTCGTGTACGACCGGCTGGGCGATCGCATCACCCGCCCGATGGTGCGTGACGAGGACACCGGCGAGATGCGGCCCGCCTCGTGGCCGGAGGCGTTCACCGTGGCGGCCCGCGGCCTCGCCGCAGCCGGAGGGTCTGTCGGCGTACTGACTGGTGGGCGCCTCACGATCGAGGACGCCTACTCGTACGGCAAGTTCGCCCGCGCCGTCCTCGGCACCAACGACGTCGACTTCCGTGCCCGGCCGCACTCGGGCGAGGAGGCTGAGTTCCTTGCCACGCACATCGCCACAGGGCCGATGGTGACCTACGAGGAGCTCGAGCATGCCAGCGCCGTGCTATTGGTGGGCTTCGAGCCGGAGGACGAGTCCCCGATCGTGTTCCTGCGGCTCCGCAAAGCCGTCCGACGCCACGGCACGCGAGTGGCGTCGGTGAGCTCGCACACGTCACGCGGGCTCGAGAAGCTGCATGGCCGCCTGGTGCAGGCGCACCCCGGTGCGGAGGCGGAGGTCGTCGACGGCCTCGCTCACGACGGAGACCTCGCCCTCGACGGCGGCGGACTGATTCTCGTCGGTGAGCGTGCTGCCAGCTCGCCCGGCCTCCTGAGCGCTGTGGCCGGCCTCAGCTCCTCGACAGGTGCCCGACTCGCGTGGGTGCCACGCCGCGCTGGGGAGCGGGGCGCGCTCGAGACCGGGCTGCTCCCGAACCTGCTGCCTGGTGGTCGGCCCCTCGCAGATCCGGTGGCGCGGGTCGACGTCGGCGCCGCCTGGGGTAGGACCGTGCCCACCACGCAGGGCCGCGACACCGACGCGATCCTGGCGGCTGCCGCCTCCGGCGAGCTCAAGGCGCTTGTAGTCGGCGGCGTCGAGGTGAGCGACCTGCCTGACCCGGTGGTGGCGCGGACCGCCCTCGACAAGGTCGAGT
This sequence comes from Propionibacteriales bacterium, assembly GCA_013821195.1. Lineage (GTDB taxonomy): Bacteria > Actinomycetota > Actinomycetes > Propionibacteriales > Nocardioidaceae > JACDHG01. The sequence goes on along the minus strand of JACDHG010000173.1, from coordinate 1,078 downwards.
TCCTGGTGAGCCTGGAGGTGCGTGCCTCCGACGTCACGGCCGTAGCCGACGTCATCTTGCCGGTCGCCCCGGTCTCCGAGAAGTCTGGTTCCTTCATCAACTGGGAGGGCAGAGTGCGCCCGTTCGACAAGGTCCTCGACTCGTCCGCGCTGACCGACACCCGGGTGCTAGCGGGCATCAGCGACGAGCTCGACCGCTCCCTCGGCTACCGCACGGCCGAAGAAGCCGCTAGCGAGATGCGCGAGATCGGGCCATGGGACGGCGAGCGGGCCGCGATGACGTCAGCCGAGCGCCCCAGGCCACCCCTCGTGTCCAACGGCTCCTTCATCGTCTCGACCTGGCGACTGCTGATCGACGACTCGCGTGCCGTCGACGGCGAGCCGCATCTGCGCGCCACCGGCCGCAGGCCGGTCGCCGTCCTGAGTGCCGCAGCCCTTGCTCGTCTGGGCGTGGGCACGGGAGACTCGGTCACCGTGTCCACCGAGATCGACCACCTGACGGTGCCGGTGACCGTCGGGGACATCGATGACGCTGTCGTCTGGCTCCCGAGCAACTCAGGAGGCGTCAGCCTGCAGGGGCGCCTCGGTGTCGGCGCCGGGGGCGTCGTCACAATTCGGGGAGGTGAGGCGTGATGCCCACGGTTGACCTCGCGGTCGCCGACGACCTGTCGGCATTCGGGCGCGACCCATGGTGGGTCATCCTCATCAAAGTCGTGCTCGCGTTCGGGATCCTGCTCGTCCTCACGCTGTTCAACATCTGGCTCGAACGCAGGGTCGTCGCGCGGATGCAGCACCGCATCGGCCCCAACGTGCACGGCCCCTTCGGATTGCTGCAGAGCCTTGCTGACGGCGTCAAGCTGATGCTCAAGGAAGACATCATCCCCAAGGCAGTGGACCGGGCGGTCTATGTCATCGCCCCGTTGCTGGCGGCGATCCCCGCCTTCCTGGCTGTCGCGGTGATCCCGTTCGGTCCCGAGGTGAAGGTCCCCTTCAGCGACGTGGTGACGCCACTGCAGCTCACCGACCTGCCCGTGGGGGTGCTGTACATCCTTGCGGTCACGTCCATCGGCATCTACGGC
>JACDHG010000172.1 GCA_013821195.1 Propionibacteriales bacterium | reverse complement strand
GACGTACCCAACCCAGGGCCTCCCGGGCAGCAGCTGCGTGGTGCCGGCTGCGTTATGGCGGCTCAGCCAACCAACGGGGGATTCGGGCTCTACCGAGTCAGCCACCACGCCTACCCACCGAGCGTCCTGCCCACCGGGGGTACCGCGGGGGAGCCCCGAGGACGCACTCGACACCGCCTGCGGCGGCTGCCTCGGCGACCCCACCGCCTGGATCAGGCCCCCGAAGAACTAACAACGAGAAGCACTAGCCGTCGACCAGCATCCCCCGCACGGGACCTTCCAGTCGGTGGGTGCGTCGCGACACGTCAGCAAGCAGGGTCAGCCGGTGGGTCCGGGGGAGCCCTGTCTTCTCGCGCCGCGCCTGATCTTCTGCCGTCGGGCGCCAAACCTTGTCGATGGTGGCGCACGGGTCCTCGTCGAGGTCCTCGATCGCACGCTCGGTGTGCTCGGCCCAGAGCCGTAGCCGCGTGTCCCTGGCCAGTGCGGTGTCGGTGGTCGACACGTTCATCTCGGTGTCGTTGAAGAGCGAGTGCTCGTTGAGGTTCGCCGAACCGATCGTGAGCCAGCGGTCGTCGATGATTCCGACTTTGGCATGGACGTAGACCGGCGTGGACTTCTCGCCCTCGTAGGCGACGATGGTTGTGGCCAGAACCCTGCCGGCGCCGGCGTCGGCGTTGAGCAGTCGACCCAGCTGGCCGCGCGTTGTGTCGGCGCCGTTGCTCGGCTTTGCCGGCAGCAGCAACAGGACCCTGAAGTCGTCGCAGGGAGGATGCTGCACCTTGTCGATGAGCGCATCCACCACCTCAGGGGACCAGAGGAACTGGTTCTCGAGATAGATGTAGCGCTCAGCGACTGTGAGGGCCTCGAGGTACGCGTCAAGGATGGTGAAGTCCCCACGTGGCGCGAACCGGTAGGTCCGCTCCGGCACCGTCCGTAGCACCTGGACCCGCAGCTCGCCCGTCGGGGCCGGCTCGGTCGGCTCTGACAGCGACTCGGCTGTCACCTCGCGCCAGCGCTGGCTGAAGTGGCGGGCCACGTCGGCGACGGCGGGGCCGCGCAGGCGTACGGCCGCGTCGTGCCAGCCGAGTCCCGCCCGGAGGCCATGAGCCGGGTCGTCGTACCGGTCTCCCTGCAGGGCCGTCATGTCCACGCCTCCCACGAACGCCACGTCGTTGTCGACGATCACGATCTTCTCGTGGTGGCAGTGCAGCGTCCGCTCGCGCTGGTCGAGCGCGCACCTCAGGCGGCTGTCGCGGAGGAACTCCTGCTGCGCTCGCCGCACGGCGCGCCTGGTGGGCTGGAAGGCTGGCAGCGGCGGTCCGGCCCAGAGCAAGAGGCGTACCGGCACCCGTTCTGCTGTCTCGGCCAGCAGATCGCGAAGCGGTGTGGCAGCTGGTCCTCGCGTCAGCCGGAAGTCAGGGGTCGCGTGCCAACCAGCGATGTGGACGGAGTGCCGAGCCCCACGGATCGCCTTCTCCATCTCGGCAAGGCCGTCGGCGCCGTCGATGAAGACGTCCATGCTGTTGCCATCGCGGATCGCGGCCCGGCTCGACCACCAGCCGCCCCCGTCGACGGGAGTGAGCGCGTCTTGCCACCCGAGCCGCCGCAGCCGCCGGTGGTGGTGACGACGAAGCAACGCCTCGAGGGCGTCACCGGCCCGCTCGTCCAACCGGTCGAACCAGCCACCCCTCTCGAACATGACTGACATCGTTGCCTGGATCGGTCGTCGTTGCATAGACCGACCGCCCGGCTGGATCAGCCGGCCTGCGGCAGCAGCACCACGAAGTGCGCGCCCGCCTGCGAGGTGATGCGCCCGCTCTCCAGCACAACCGACCCATGGTGGCGCTGTGCGATCGCGCGGGCGATGGACAGCCCTAACCCAGTGCCGCCGGCCTCGCGGACTCGAGCGCCTTCCACGCGAGCGAACCGGTCGAAGATCCGGTCTCGGTGCTCCTCCGGAACCCCCGGCCCGTCGTCACTGACGACCAGCTGCACTCCGTGCGCCGTCTCCGACAAGGCGATCGTCACGCACGAGCGGGCGTGGGACACCGCATTCTCCACGACGTTGCGCACGAGCCGAGAGAGCTCCTCTCGGCTGCCGCGCGTGGCGGCGCCTGAGACGGCGCTCGTGTCGACCCTGACGTTGTCGGAGGCGCGAAGTCGGGTGACCTCTTCGAGCACGACGACATCCAAGTCGACCGGGTTCTCGCTCGGCTCGCCGGCGGTGGCGTCCGCGCGGGCCAGGAAGAGCAGGTCGGCCACGAGCCGCTCCATCCGGTCGCTGTCTGTCAGCAGGTCGGCGGCCAAGGCCGACCACTCGACTCCTGCAGGGTGCGTGAGCGCCACCTCGAGCTGCGTACGGAACGCGGCCAGCGGACTCTGCAGCTCGTGGGACGCATCCGCGACGAACTCCTGCTGCCGCCGACTCGCTGCCTCGAGTCGATCCAACATGTCGTTCATCGTGTCGGCCAGCCGGCCGATCTCGTCCTCCTTGTGCGGGACCGGGACCCGGCGGTCCAACGCCTTGTCGGTGATCGCGGCAACCTCGGTGCGGATGTCTTCGACGGGCCTCAGGGCGCGTCCGACCATGATCCGCATGCTGAGGGCGAGCAGAGCCACCATCAGCGGTATACCGATGATCAGCGCGCGCCGCAGGGTCGAGACCGCCTCCGACACGGACTCGAGGCTGGCCCCGACGAGCACCCCGACCGGTCCGGAGGGGCTCTTCACGCGCATCACCCAGACGCGGTACGTCTCTGTCTCGGAGTCGTCGGGTACGCCGTCCAGGGTGACGAGCCGAGGTGTGGAGCTCACGGGCATCGTCGACAAGACAGGGCCATGACCGACCAGGCCGCTCGACGCGGTCAATACCTGCCCGGTCTCGAGAAACGCCTGCGCAACCGAGTTCTCGCCGATATCGCTGACAACGCCGGGCAGCGACCCGTCTGCGGCCTGTGCAGCGAGCGTGGAGAGCTGGGTCCGCGAGAGCTCGTCCCGGTTGGTGGTCAGCGAGTGCTCGAGGGTGGCAAGCAGGCCGACGGCTCCGGCGATGAGGGTGAACGCCACCACCGCGCAGGCGAGCAGGGTGGTGCGGGCCCGCACGGAGCTGACGGCGCCCCAACGGCGCGGCCCGGACCGGGGTCCGGCCATCTCAGCCGCCGCCCGCGTCGAGCCGGTAGCCCACCAGCCGGACCGTCTGCAGGCTCTTGCGACCGAATGGTTCGTCGATTCTCAACCGCAGCTGGCGCACGTAGACCTCGACGATGTTGGGGTCCCCCTCGAAGGCGAAGTCCCAGACGTGGTTGAGGATCTCCGCTTTTGAGACGACGTCACCTGCCCGGCGCAGCAGGAACTCGAGCAGCGAGAACTGACGCGGCGTGAGCTCGATCGGTTCACCCGCCCTGGACACGACGTGTGAGGCGGGGTCCAGGCTGAGGTCACCCGCGACGAGCACGCTGGGTCGCTCGTTGCCTCCCCGGCGCAGGAGCGCCCTGATCCGGGCCACCAAGACGACATACGAGAATGGTTTCGACAAGAAGTCGTCGGCACCTGTGTCGAGCGCCAGTGCTTCGTTGTCGGTGCCGACCTGCGCGGTCAGCATGAGGATGGGTGTCCAGTCACCCCCTTCGCGCAGGCTGGCACAGAGCTCGTAGCCGTTGAGGCCAGGCAGCATGATGTCGAGCACCATGGCGTCGTACGAGTTCTCGCGGGCGTACCACTGTCCCTCGAGCCCGTCCATGGCTGCATCCACGGCGAACCCTTCGGATTCGAGCCCGCGTTTGAGCGCGCCCAGCAGGTGTCTGTCGTCGTCGACGACCAGCAGTCGCATGGCTTCAGCGTCCCAGATCATGCCTGAACGCGGACTGAATGCCGGCTGAAGGCGTGCGCCTGCACTACCTGAGCTTTCCGGGGTGGGCTGGCTTTCCGGTTCGCGCACCCGACCAGACCATCGGCGGCGTCCCTACGTCTTCAAACGCTGGTCCAACGGCCGCCGGGTGCTTGTGCCGGCCGACTGCCGGTGTCCGTGCGTCCACGAGAATGGAGCATGCGGACCTGGCCGGGAGTCGGCGCCCCGGGCTAGTCTGCAAGGACTGACTTTCGACTCGATCAAGGAGCATCTGGTGGCCTCTCGTCTCAACCCGTACATCAGCTTCGCCGACAACGCTCGGCAGGCGTTGGAGTTCTACAACGACGTCTTCGGCGGCACCTTGACGCTGAACACCTTCGGTGAGTTCGGCGCGCCGGACTCCCCGGACGCCGACAAGATCATGCACGGCATGGTCGAGACAGACAGTGGATTCGCGCTCATGGGCGCCGACACCCCGGCCGGGATGGAGCACCACCCCGGAAACAACATCGCGGTGAGCCTGAGCGGGGACGACGCCGACGAGCTGCGCGGCTACTGGGAGAGGCTGTCAGACGGGGGCATCGTGTCGGTCCCGCTGGAGAAGCAGATGTGGGGCGATGAGTTCGGCATGTGTGTAGACCAGTTCGGCATCGGTTGGATGGTCAACATCGCGCAGGCGCAGCCGCAGACCTGACCTGGCCCTGTCGGGTCGACAGCCAGGCCCGTACCGCGATGAGTTTCCTTGCGCACTCGGGTCCACACTTCCGGTGGCCGATGCTCGGTCGCAACTGTCGAAGCTGATCGACGAGGCGACGGCCACTCATCAGCGCTTTGAGATTACCCGCCATGGCCGCCGCGCCGCCGTACTTCTCTCCTCCGACGACTACGACACGCTGCAAGACACCATCGCAGTGCTCCGATCCGACGCTGCCAGCCGCCCACAGCGAGGGCCAGGCCGCCCTCGAGGCCGACGACTATGTCGACGCAGATCAACTCGCTCACGCCATGGGTGAGGCGGGACGCCTGCCTCAGTGAGTCAGCGGTACCGGCTGCGCATCGCCAGACCTGCGGTGCGAGCCTTGACCGAGGTGCTGCCTGAGAAGGTCGCCGCCGCTGCCTACGAGTTCATCGCCGGACCGTTGCTGGACCAACCTCACCCGGTGGGCAAGCCGCTCACCCCACCACTGGCCCCTGCGTGGACCGCACGTCGCGGCAGCTACCGGATCCTGTACCTCCTCCACGAGCCTGAACAAATCGTCGAGGTCACCGCCATCCGTCACCGGTCCGACGTACCGAATCTGAGGACGGGTCTACTCCGGCTGCGCACGGTCGGCGAGTCCAACCAAGCCCTCAAAGGTGTTCCGACGGCCCATCCTCTCCGGGACGATGCGCATCCCGGCTACCCACCCCTCCTTCAAGCTCGAGCGTCCTCCGGTAGCGGTCCACAACTGGCATCCACTCCGCGCGGAGATAGTCGACGATCTAACTGCCCGACTCGGCGGAGGGCACTGCCGGTACTTCTGGCAGAACCTCTGAGCGCACATCCGCTTCGGCAGATCAGCGCGCTGCTCGCGGCATGAGCGGAACGCTATGCCGCCACGGCGGACAGCGGCACAGGTGGAACATAGGGAATGACCCGTTGCGCAACCAGTGTGACTCCGGGAACCCGCACGCCGCGCTGTCCGCGTTCTGCCAGAGCAACTCCCCGCCGAGTAAGTCGAGGTAGAACCGGCCAAGGCCGCTGGGTCTGCACAGTCGAGCGACACTCCGACGAAGTGGAGTGTGTCTCTGTCTTCGGGCACACACCGACGCTACGGCACGCTGCGCGTGCCGATCCGACTCTCGGCATGACCGGTCGTATTTTGACGTTCGCCGGCCGTCCCGATAGCGGAACCGCTATCGGTGACGTGGTCCCCAGCCGGGGTGCAGGGCGGGTAGGTCGGTCAGCTGAGGGTCTGCAG
>JACDHG010000171.1 GCA_013821195.1 Propionibacteriales bacterium | reverse complement strand
GCTGTCGTTCCCCATGGACGAGCTGCGGCCGCCGCGAGACGCGGAGCCCGAGGCGGAGGGGATCCTCGGGGACATGCTGGTGTGTCCGCAGTACGCCGCCTCGCAGGCCCCCACCTTCAACCGCAGCGTCGACGACGAGCTCGCCCTGCTGACCATTCACGGCATCCTGCACCTACTCGGCTACGACCACTCCGAGCCCCATGAGGAGCGCGAGATGTTCGCCTTGCAGGCGAGACTTCTCGCCGAGTGGCTTGCGGTCGAAAGCGGTGACCGCGGCGTATGACGTCGACGGAGCTGACCCTCTTGGTCATTGCGAGTGTGCTGGTCGTCGTCGCCGGGCTGCTGGCGAGTGCCGAGGCCGCGCTCTCGTCCATATCGAAGGTGCGAGCCAAGGAGCTGGTGCGCGAGGGTCGGGCGGGCGCGCAACGGCTGCTCGCGGTCGTCAGCGACGCACCACGCTTCGTCAACACCACACTGCTCTTGCGGGTGCTGTGCGAGACGACGGCGACCGTGCTGGTGACCCTGGTGGTCGGCGACCTGCTCGGCACCCGAGGGGACAGCGCAGCCGACCGGCCAGGGGCCTGGGTCCAGGTCCTCGTGGCGGCCGCGGTGATGATCGTCGTGTCGTACATCGCCATCGGTGTCGGCCCACGCACCATCGGGCGACAGCACGCCGAGCGGGTCGGGCTCATCACCGCCGGTCCTGTCACCGCGCTGACTGCGGTGCTCGGGCCGATCCCACAGCTGCTCATCGTGATCGGCAACGCGCTGACGCCGGGTCGCGGGTTCCGCGAGGGCCCGTTCGCGACCGAGGCCGAGCTGCGCGAGCTCGTCGACCTCGCCGCGCAGTCGCGCGTCATCGAGTCCGGTGAGAGCAAGATGATCCACTCGGTCTTCGAGCTCGGCGACACCCTCGTGCGTGAGGTGATGGTGCCACGGACCGACATGGTGTTCATCGAGCGGCACAAGACGCTGCGCCAGATGATGTCGCTCGCCCTGCGCAGTGGCTTCTCTCGTATCCCCGTCATCGGCGACAACCTCGACGACGTCATCGGTGTCACCTATCTCAAGGACGTCACCAAGCGCGTCTTCGACAAGCACGAGGCGGAGACGACCGAACGCATCGAGACAGTGATGCGGGCGACCCTCTTCGTCCCTGACTCCAAACCGGCAGACGAGCTGATGCGCGAGATGCAGGCGAGGAGGCTGCACGTGGCGATCGTCGTCGACGAGTACGGCGGGACCGCAGGTCTGGTCACCATCGAGGACATCCTCGAGGAGATCGTCGGCGAGATCACCGACGAGTACGACTCCGAGCCGGTCGAGGTGGAGCGCCTGTCCAGCAGTGCCGTCCGGGTGAGCTCGCGTCTCCCTGTCGACGAGCTGGCGGAACTGTTCGACGTCACGATCGACGACGAGGACATCGAGACAGTCGGCGGCCTGATGGCCAAGCACCTCGGCAGGGTGCCGATCCCGGGCGCCGAGGTCACCTGCGAGGGAATGCACCTCCAGGCGGAGTCGCTCGCCGGTCGTCGTAACAAGGTGGTCACCGTGATGGTGACGCGCGCGTCGGAGCGCAGCGACACCGAGACAGGGTCCACCGGGTACGACGCAGAGCCCGCCGAGTCGGGGGCCTGAGCCACGGCGTGCGGCCGGTCACGCCTGTAGGCGCGGGTCGGTCGGGGCCGACGGCTCTCACGCCTTCGCTTCGCTCTTTGACGGCGCTGCGAGTGCGCCGGACTAGGCTGGCCGCCATGTCTGTCGAGCTCACCGATCCCGAGGACGCCAAGCTGTTGACCCTGGCGCGGGCTGCCCGGGCACGCTCGCGGGCGCGAGAAGGTGCGGCGGTGCGCGACTCGGATGGTCGCACCTACAGCGCGACGAACGTCGATCTTCCGACCCTTCAGCTCTCCGCGCTCGAGGTGGCCGTGGCCATGGCGATCAGCGGCGGCGTCAAAGGGCTCGAAGCCGGTCTCGTCGTGACGGACGGACTGGCGTTGAACGACAGGGACGTCTCGGTGGTCCGCGAGTTCGCCGGCGCCGACGTCGCCCTCTACCGGGCTACGCCGGACGACACGGTCCCCGACATGAGAACCACGTGACGCTCGACGCGACGGCTGACGAGTCGTTCCGTAGCGGGTTCGCCTGTTTCGTCGGGCGCCCCAACGTCGGCAAGTCGACCCTCATGAACGCGCTCGTGGGCGCCAAGGTGGCGATCACCTCCTCGCGGCCCCAGACGACACGGCACGCGGTGCGGGGCATCGTCAACCGGCCCGCTGCCCAGCTGATCCTCGTCGACACCCCTGGCCTGCACCGACCCCGGACGCTGCTCGGCGCGCGGCTCAACGACATCGTCAAGACGACGTGGGCCGAGGTCGACGTCGTGGCGGTCTGCCTGGCCGCGACCGACCCGGTGGGCCCGGGCGACCGCTTCCTCGTCTCGGAGCTGGCGAAGGTGGTGAGGACCCCCAAGCTCGCGGTCGTCACCAAGACAGACCTGGTGACGCCTGACCAGCTGGCGACGTACCTGATGTCGGTGGCCGCGCTCGGGGAGCAGACGGGGGTCGGATGGGAGGAGATCGTGCCGGTCTCGGCAGTCGACGGCTTCCATGTCGGGCTCGTCGGTGACCTGCTGACGAGTCGGCTGCCGGAGGGGCCGGCGCTCTACCTGGACGGCGAGCTCACCGACGAGCCGGAGACCACGCTCGTGGCCGAGTTGGTCCGCGAGGCTGCCCTCGAAGGGGTCCGCGACGAGCTGCCGCACTCGCTGGCCGTCGTGGTCGAGGAGATGAGCCGCCGCGAGGGACGCCCCGAGGACAGGCCGCTGCTCGACGTCCAGGCCATCTTGTACGTCGAGCGCTCCAGCCAGAAGGGGATCGTCATCGGCAAGGGCGGTGCCCGGCTCAAGCAGGTCGGATCGGCCGCCCGCACCCAGATCGAAGCGCTGCTGGGGACGCCGGTCTACCTCGACCTACGGGTCAAGATCGCCAAGAACTGGCAGCGCGACCCCAAACAGCTGCGCCGTCTCGGTTTTTGAGGGCGTGAGGGCGCCGGTGGCGTCTCGCCCACACAGTGGCCGGTGCGGTCGAGCAACAGCCGCTAGAGCGGGGGAAGCCCGTCGCCCTCGGTGTCGAGCGCCCAACAGGTGCTGTTGTGGGAGCCTGACTTCCAGGAGTCCGCGGTCGGGTAGTAGTAGTAGTAGTTGCGCGTCTCGGGGACGTAGGTCTGGAAGACGTCCTCGCAGAACTGCTTGCTCTTCCGCTGAGTCGTCTCGACACCGGGGAAGGGCGCATCTGGCGGACCGAAGAACAGCGACTCGGGGATCAGCTGGGCCTGGTGGCGTTCGTCGCAGGACGTGAAGGTGACTGCCTGGTCGATCTTCGGCCAGTGCTTGACGCAGCCGCGGAACTCACGCGGGACACCCGATGTCAGCGAGGCCTGCAGGCTGCCGGTGCGCGGCGCTCCCACGCGGGCGTTGTAGTGCTCCTTCTGGATGGCGTCGCAGCGGATCCAATCCTGCCCCTCGGCGATCTGGTCGTCGCTTGGCAGGATCAGCGCCAGATCGAGCTTCGAGAGCGTCGCCGGCGCACCGACGTACCGCCGGAAGAGCGGCTGGCAGTCTCGCCACACCTTGTTGATCTCGCTGGGCCGGGGGAAGGAGCCGACGCGGAACACCGCGAACGTCTCTGCCGTATGACGACTGCTGCACTCGACCGGGAAGGACCCGTCACGCTGGTCGCGGAACTGCGGCTTCGTCGTGTCGTAGCAGTAGCCGACCTTGGGCAGGCCGGCGAGCTGCGGCTCTGTCGTGGTGGTCGGAGCGCTCGTAGAGGGCTCGGTCGTGGGGGGCTCTGACGTCGTAGGCGCGCTGGTCGAGGTCGGAGGGATCGTCGATGTCGAGGTCGTCGAGGTTGTCGGCTCGGAGGTCTCGACGGGTTCGGTGGTCTCCGTAGACATGTCGGCGACCTCCTGCGCGCTCGCGCACGAGGTCAGCACGAGAGCGGACACGGCGGCAAGCGACCCCAGCAGGTTTTTCACGTGCTGATTATGCCCTGCGCCAGGTTCAGTCGGATGCCTTGTTCCAGCAGTAGCCGAATCGTTGCCCGGCATTCCAGTCCTGGGTGGTCGGGAAGGTCCAGCCAAAGGTGAAGCCGCCGTCCGAGCCGAGCAGCTCGACGATCAGGTCCTCGCACCGCTGCTTGCCCACGACACGTGTCCTCGTCTCGCCTGGGTAGGAGTCGTCCATGGTGCCGAGCGGCAGTGCTGCGATGGCCCGGTAGGTGTGCGGTTGGTCGCATGTCACCTGCTTCGAGTCGGTCGCGCCCGGCTCTCCCGTCGAGCAGAGGCCGTAGGCGGCGACGGCTGCGTCGTCGTCGAGGAATCCTTCCAGCTCCATCGGGAGGTCTGCCAGGATCCGTTCGGCCTGCAGCGCGATGATGTCGCAACGGACCCAGCGCGCCCCAGCGTCGTACGCGTCCTGGGTGGGCAGGAAGTAGGTGGCGGTGAGCCGGACGAGTGCGCGGGTGGCGGCGTCGCCCCCGACATAGGCCTCGAACGCCGTGCGGCACGCCTCACCGGCCTGCTGCTGGATTGCGTCGTTCTTGATCCGCACACCGTCGAACGCGATGTCGGGGGAGAGTCTCGTGACCGCGAATGTGAGCCCCGTATGACGTCTGGCGCACGACGTGGTCGGCGTCGCATTGGAGTACCGGCCGATGTCGACGAACCTGAGCTCTCGACAGGTGTCGGCTTCGGGGGCAGGCGGTAAGGCAGATGGAGGAAGAGAAGGCGTCTTCTTGGTGGTCTCGCCCGATGTCGTCGAAGTCGTCTGGTCACTGCTCGCGGACTCCTTCGGTGCCGGTGTGCACCCCGCCACCAGGACGAGGATCCCGAGGCTGAGACCGGCTGCGACCTTGATGGCATGGGTTCTGAGCCGCACGACGAACATCGCCCCCATCGTAGGTGACCGGGACTGCCGAGATGGCTTCCCGCGCGCTGGCTTCGGCCTGCACCAGGATCCGACGCTCGCGCTGCCTGAGCAACGCCACAGTCGGATCTTGGCGTGCGCTTCGCGATGAAGGGCGTAGCAATGATGGCTCAGTGGGGCGCTGCTGGTCTCGTTTCGCTGGTGTCTCACCGTTTGGCCGGTCCTGCGGAAGGATCCGACGCTCGCGCTGCCCGAGCAACGCCACAGTCGGATCTCTGACGAGGTCCTGCGGAAGGATCCGACTCTCACGTTGCTGGAGCAACGTCACAGTCGGATCTTTGGGCGGGTATGGCGCAAAGCCGCCAGCCGCCAGCCGCCAGCCGCCAGCCGCCAACCAGGCACGCCGCGTGGCGGGTCAGCGGTCAGGCGGTCAGCGGTCGACGTCGTCGAGGTGGCGCTGCAGCGCCACGCCGCGCGCGTTGACGAAGCAGCCGAGCCTGTCGTTGACGGCGATCATGTGGCCGTTGGTCTCGGCGTTCCAGGTGTCGATCGTCTCGAGTCCCGGCTCGGCGTCACGCATCCACAGCAGCATCGTGGACTTGAGCAGCATGCCGAGCCGGTGGCCACGGTGGGCGCTGACGACGCTGGTGTCTTCTTGGATGCCGCTGCCGGGGCGGGTCCGGTCGACACACAAGATCGTGTGGCCGGCCCACGCGCCAGTCGAGCGATGACGTGCCATCAATCGGTAGAGGTGCTGTTGGCGAGCCGCCATCGCCTGCTCGTAGAGACGGATCCGCTCGGCGGGGTAGACGTCAGGCTGGAGGTCGATTCCGTCGAGAGGCGCGTCGTTGATCGATTCGTGGAGGCTCTGGAGCGTCGGCAGC
>JACDHG010000047.1 GCA_013821195.1 Propionibacteriales bacterium | reverse complement strand
CGGGACTCATCCGTTTCGGTGCTCGCCGAAGGGCGAACTGCCGGGTCAGCGTCGCGACGCTGACCGAGATCGTCACCGATCCTCGCTTCGGCGCTCCCAGCAGCGCAGACATGATCGCCAAGGGTGAGGTGCTCGACAACTTCGACGGAGGCGGATTCAGCCGCTCTGAGTCGACGAGGGTACAGCGGCGGAGGTCTCGACGTCCGCCACCGAACGGCCCGGCGACGCGGGTACCACCTCGCCGCGGTAGGTCAGTCACCTCGGAGCGTGGGCAAGACATGGTCGCGGAAGGCCGGGGACAGCGGGTCGATCAGGGCGAAGTGATCGACGCCCTCGAGCTCGACGTAGGTGATCCCTGGGTGGTCGGCGGCCACCAGTCGGTTCATCTCGACCGGGACCTGCTCGTCGTCCGTTCCCTGCACGATCGTCACAGGTACGTCGCCGAGCCCCAGTCGCAGCGGGTCGGCGTCGGTGTACCTGTCGGGCATCGCGTCGGGCTCCCCGCCGAGCAGGGCCTGAGTGGCGCCGCGGTCGAGGTTGCAGCGGGCGGCGTACCGCAGGTCGCTGACGGGGGCTAGCGCCACGACGGCGCGGATCCGAGCGGAGCCGGCGCGTAGCCCCGCCCACATCGCCAGGTGGCCACCGGCCGAGTGACCCGACACGACAGCAGGTGCAGCGGGGTCGATGCCGCCCGGCGCTGCGGCTTCGACCAGGCCGGGCGTGGTGGCCAGCGACCGCTCGACGTCGTCCGCGGTCTGGGGCCAACCGCCGGCGCCACCAGTGCGGCGGTACTCGGGGGTGGCGACGACAATGCCCTCGCGGACGAGCCCGGCCGCGAGGGGTCGTAGGTGTCTCCGGCCGAACTCCTGGCGCCAGAAGCCGCCGTGCAGCAGCACCAGCAGCGGCGCCGGGTCGACCGGCCGTCCGAGACCCGGAGGGAGGAACACGTCCACCAGGCCGTCGGCATGGTCGGCGTACCGCAGCACCAGGTCGGGGCCGGCTGCCGGCCGGCTCAGCACGTCACGCGGGCTCGGAGCAGGAGATGTCACTCCCTGAACGATAACCACCCCCGATTCGTCCGGGGGAGGGCGTGAGGCTCACGGTTGGGTGGGTCGGACGAATCGCAAGGTGAAGTGGAGCGGTCTTGTGGTCCCGGTCCTGCGGTTCGTCCGCCCGAGGGCGTGGCGTTCGCGGTTGGGTGGGTCGGACGAATCGCAAGGTGGAGCGGTCGCTGCAGCTTGCGGACCAGCGTTAGAGTCGCCGGTATGACGAAGTGGGAATACATCACGGTGCCGGTGCTCGTGCACGCCACCAAGCAGATCCTCGACAACATGGGCGAGGACGGCTGGGAGCTTGTCCAGGTCGTCCCGGGCCTCAACCCGGAGAACCTGGTGGCGTGGTTCAAGCGTCCCAAGGGGTCCTGACGTGTCGACGCCCGAGGGACGTCTCGAGGAGCTGGGGTTGTCGGTGCCTGAGGTCGTCAAGCCGGTGGCGGCATACGTCCCGGCCGTGCGGACGGGTAACCACATCTACACCGCCGGTCAGCTGCCGATGCGTGACGGCAAGCTGATGCTGACGGGCAAGGTCGGGTCTGAGGTGAGTGCCGAGGAGGCGTTCGACTGCGCGCAACAGTGCGCGCTCAACGGTTTGGCGGCGGTCACGTCTGTCGTCGGCGACCTGTCGCGGGTGGTCCGGGTCGTCAAGCTCGTGGTCTTCGTCGCCAGCACCGCCGACTTCACCGGCCAGCCCGGGGTCGCCAATGGTGCGAGCGAGCTCGTCGGCAAGGTCTTCGGCGACGCTGGTCAGCACGCCCGCTCGGCCGTCGGGGTCGCGGTCCTGCCGCTGGACGCCCCTGTCGAGGTCGAGATGGTCGTCGAGGTCTCCTGACGTTGGATGCCACCAGGCGGCTGCCTCCGGAGCTCGTCGAGAATGCGAGGCTGTTCCTAGCCGGCGATCGGACACCGGTCACACCGCGGGGTGCCTCGACGGTCGTGTTGCTTCGGGAGCGGGTTTGCGCTCCGCAGGTCTATCTGCTGCGGCGTCACCGCCAGATGGCGTTCGCGGCCGGCATGTACGCGTTCCCAGGAGGCACCGTCGACCCTCGCGACTGCGACCGAGCCGTGGCCTGGGCAGGTCCGTCGCCGGCTCGGTGGGGCGAGCGACTCACCTGCGACGAGCTCGAGGCCAGGGCGCTGGTCTGTGCAGCGGTCCGGGAGACCTTCGAGGAGTCGGGAGTCCTGCTCGCCGGACCGACCGATGACTCGCTCGTCTCGGACACGACCGGCGACGACTGGGAGCGGGACCGAGCGGCCCTGGTCGACCGGAGCCTGTCGTTCGCGGACTTCCTGCGGCAACGGGGGCTCGTGCTGCGTACCGACCTCTTGAAGGTGTGGGCGCACTGGATCACGCCGGAGTTCGAGCCGCGCCGCTACGACACGCGCTTCTTCCTGGCGGCCATGCCTGCGGGTCAACGCACCCGGGACGTGTCAGGGGAGGCCGACAAGGTGACGTGGATGCTTCCCGCCGATGCCGTCACGGGGGTCGACGAGGGCACGATGGCGATGCTTCCGCCGACGTACATCACCCTCGCCGAGCTGGCACACTTCACCAGCATCGCCGACGCGCTCGACGCGGCCGAGCGCCGGACGATCACGACGGTGCTCCCCGGGGTCGAGATCGTGGACGGCGAAGCCTTCCTGACCGTCGACGCGAGCGTTGTCCCGTGAGCTGGACCGGAGGGACGTACGGCGGGCGGGCGACCTGCGTGCTCGCGCCCAACGCGTCTCCCATGACCCTCGACGGGACGAACACCTGGGTGCTGCGGGAGCCGGGCGCTCGTCGCAGCATCGTGGTGGACCCGGGGCCGCTGGACGACGGTCACCTGGCCGCGGTGGCAGCTGTCGCGGGGCCGGTGGGGGTGGTGCTGCTGACCCACGGCCACGCCGACCACAGCGAAGGCGCGCGGGTGTTCGCCGAGCGGGCCCGATGCGGGGTGCGGGCGCTCGACCCTCGGTTCGTGTACGGCGACGAGGGTCTGGGCGACGGCGATGTCGTCGTGGTAGACGGGCTCGAGGTGCACGTCGTCGGGACGCCTGGGCACACGAGTGACTCGCTGAGCTTCCTCCTCCCTGCTGAGCGCGCCGTCCTGACCGGCGACACGGTGCTGGGCCGCGGGACGACCGTGGTGGCTCACCCCGACGGTGCGCTCGGGGCCTACCTCGGCTCGCTGCGCAGGCTGCGGGAGCTGGCAGCAGCTCGCGAGGTCGACGTGATCTGGCCGGGCCACGGGCCGGTGCTCGATGAGGCGTTGCCGGTCATCGAGCAGTACTTGACACACCGGGCCGACCGCCTCGAGCAGGTGCGCGCAGCGGTGGCGGGCGGGGTGGTCGAGGCACGGGCCGTCGTACGCACCGTCTATGCCGATGTGGACGAGCAACTGTGGCCCGCGGCCGAGCTCAGCGTGCGGGCCCAGCTCGACTACCTCCACTCGACCGACTCTCATTGACGCTCGGGGGTTTGCGCTGTAAACAGCCCAGAAGGCTTGTTTACAGCGCAAACCTGCGTTGCAAACAGGGAGCTTGCGGTGTTGACCTCGTCCGCAACCCCGCTTGCGCAACCGCACCCCCGGCCGTGCCCCCGCCGCGCCCGCCGTGCCATGCCGTGTTGTGTTGTCACGCGGTTGACCGGTCAGGCGTCGGCGATGCGCAGCAACGACGCGGCGGCCGGCCGCAACGAGGTCCGCAGCTCGGGTGGGGACACGACGCGTACGTCGAAGGGCAGGTCGCCGATCCGCCAGGCGAACCAGTCAAGGTTGCTCGTCGACGACAGCACCTGCGTGGTTGAGGGGTCGACGGCTCGCAGCTCGGCGAACTGCGGCGGCAGCACGGCGCGCACGTCCTCGGCCGCGGCATCGACGACGAGCTCGACGGGCCACTGACGGCCGAGCGCCAACGAGCGTTCGACCTCGACCATCACGTCAAGCCCTTCGGGTGGCGTGAACCTGGCCACCCCCGCGTCGACCCGGGAGATGCGGTCGACGCGGAAGGTGCGCGGTGCCCGCCGCAGTGAGCAGTAGCCGTGGACGTACCAGCGACCGTAGACCGTGGCAAGCCCGTACGGATCGAGCTCCCGCCAGCTCTCTGACCCGGGAGCGCGGTGGTAGCGGATGCTGCAGCGCCGACCCGTGAGTGCTGCTCGAGCAAGGCTCGCCAGCACCGCCGGGTCGGGGAAGCGTCGGCGGTCGGTCGACGTCTGGTCCGGCAGCCGGGTCACCTGATGAAGAGCCTCGAGCTGACGGGCGAGGCTGGTGGGCAGCACACGCTGGATCTTCCCGAAGGCGCTGCTCACGGCCGGGGGGAGGTCGTCGTATGCCGTCGCGCGCGTCGCGAGCAGCGCGACAGCGAGGCCGACCGCCTCCTCAGCGCTGAACATCAGCGGCGGCAGCCGGAACCCGGGCAGCAGCCGGTACCCACCGAGGCGCCCCGGCGAAGGTGCGACGGGGATCCCCATGTCCTGCAGGGTGGCGACGTAACGGCGCACCGTGCGGGTGCTGACCCCAAGCCGCTCGGCGATGGCCGGCCCGCTGATGCCTGGCCGGTCCTGAAGCAGCTCGAGCACGGCCAGCAGACGCGCAGCCGGTCGGATGTCGTCCCTGGTCGCCACGCCCCGAGCCTTCCATCAAAAGCGGACAGGTTTCGTCCGGGTTGGACGTTAGCGTAGGGCCGAAGCAGTCACCGATGATCAGGAGGACCCCGTGAGCACACGCCCAGGCACCACGACCGTCGTGATGGTCATCGACG
The DNA here is from genome assembly GCA_013821195.1 of Propionibacteriales bacterium. GTDB lineage: Bacteria > Actinomycetota > Actinomycetes > Propionibacteriales > Nocardioidaceae > JACDHG01. The sequence continues at coordinate 8,443 of JACDHG010000047.1, read as the reverse complement.
TCCAAAAGGCGGTGATGGAGTCGGCCTGGGACAGTGACGGTGTCGTCGCGCGTATCCGGGCCCTGATCCGGCGGGCCCGGTCCAAGCAGGTGCCGATCGTCTTCGTGCAGCACCACGACCTCGACGGCGACGGGCTGGCGCGGGGCACCGACGGCTGGAAGTTCGTCGAGGCAGTCGCTCCGCGTGACGACGACATGCTGGTCGAGAAGAACTACCCCGACTCGTTCGCCGACACCGAGCTCGCCGGCATCCTCGCGGAGCTGGGTGCGGGACACCTGGTGATCGCCGGTGCACAGACGGACGCCTGCATCCGCGCGACGGCCCATCGTGCCCTGGCCGAGGGTTACGACGTGACACTCGTCGAGGACTGCCACACCACCGAGGACGCCACCTTCGACGATGTGGTGGTGCCCGCAGAGCAGATCGTCGTCCACACCAACCTGTGCCTGTGGTCGATCACCTATCCGGGCCAGGTGTCGACGCTGGCGCCGCATGACGAGGTGCGGTTCGAGCAGCCCGTCAGCGTCTGAGTCGTCAGGCGCTCACAGCCGGCTGGATTGCCTGGTGTCGTGACCCCTCGGCTCAGACGTCATACTCGCCCCCGAGGCCCAGCACCTCGACTGCCGTCCTGTCCGGACTGAACTCCTCGACGTGCATGAGGTACGCCGCGTGGCCGCGGTCGCTCAGCAGCGCGTTGTGGATGGGGACCGCCACGCGTGGCGAGACCGCCTCCACGAAGGCCAGGGTCTCGCGCATCCTGCACCAGGGCGCGTTGAGCGGGAGGCCGAGCACATCGATGTCGGCCGGCGTCTCCGCGTAGCTGTCGCCGGGGTGGAAGAGACTGTGACCCGCGCCGTCGCGCAGTACGAAGCCGATGTTGCCCACCGGAGGGACCTTGTCGTGGTTCGTGGCGTGGACGCCGCCGACCGCCTCGATCTGCAGCTCCCCGATCGTCGTCGAGTCGCCCGCCGTGAAGCCGGCAGCGGGCTCGATCTCGTGGGTGGCGGCAGCCTCGGGCTCGATGAGCAGCCGGGCACGCGGGCTGGATCGCACGAGCGCCGGGAATCGTTCCGGGTCGATGTGGTCGGGGTGCATGTGCGTCACCAAGATGGCATCGAGGCCGCGCAGGGCGTCGAAGCCAGTTGAGTAGGTGCCAGGGTCGATCAGGACCCGCGTCGACCCGGTCTCGACGAGGAGACAGGCGTGGCCCAGATGGGTGAGGCGCATGCGCCCCACGCTAACGGGATCGGGTGGCCTCGGCGTCTTGGGGTGAACCGGCGAGGGTGGACAACGCAGATCCCCCCTGTACATCGAAGATCTGCGATGTAAACCGGCCCGCTGGCTTGTTTACATCGCAAACCCGGTCCGCGAGCGTCAGCGGCGCGGGAGGCGCGCAAGGGGTCAGCGGACTGGGCGAGCGAGTCAGCGGGCGCGGCGTCTGAGACGTTCGACGTCCATCAGGACGACCGATCTGGCCTCCAGCCGGAGCCAGCCACGCGACGCGAAGTCCGCGAGCGCCTTGTTGACGGTCTCGCGGGAGGCGCCTACCAGCTGGGCCAGCTCCTCCTGGGTGAGATCGTGGTGGACGTGCACGCCGTCGTCGGCCACCCGCCCGAACCTCGACGCCAGGTCGAGCAGCGCCTTGGCGACACGGCCGGGAACATCAGAGAAGACCAGGTCGGCCACCACGTCGTTCGCCTTGCGCAGCCGGCTGGCCAGCTGGAGGAGCAGGCCGCGGGCCACCTCGTGGCGCCCGGTGAGCCAGCCGCCCAGCTCGTCATGGCTCAGGCTCTGCATCGTGCAGTCGGTGACGGCGGTGACCGTGGCGGAGCGGGGGCCGGGGTCGAAGAGCGAGAGCTCGCCGAACATCTGGCCGGGCCCGAGGATGGCGAGCAGGTTCTCGCGACCGTCGGCCGACGTGCGACCGAGCTTGACTTTGCCCTCGGTGACGACGTAGAGCCGGTCACCTGAGTCGCCTTCACGGAACAGCGCCTCGCCGCGCGCAAGCCGGCTCTCGACCATCGACGCGCTCAGCGCCTCGGCCGCCTCGTCGTCGAGTCCGCTGAACAACGGCGCTTGTCGCAGCACCTCGGTGTTCACCCAGTGCCTCCTTGTCGCCCCGTCGCCAAACGAGGTGGTCTGCGTCACAGCCTGCAGTCACAGTCTGACGCATCCGGCGTCGACGACGCCATCGCGGTCACGTCGCCTGCGCTGCTGCCGTCCCCGCAGTCACTGAGCCGCCGCCGTCCCGGCGGCTCTCATGACCTCGCCCCGTAGGCTGGCACCATGTCCGGGCCCACCATCGCAGCTGCGGCGCGGAGCCGTACGACGCTCGTGCGACTGGCCCGCAAGATGGACCGCATCCTGGCCGAGACCTACCCCGATGCGCGCTGTGAGCTCGACTTCACCTCACCGTGGGAGCTGCTCATCGTGACGGTGCTGTCCGCGCAGACGACTGACAAGCGCGTCAACACGGTCAGCCCCGCACTCTTCGCCCGCTACCCCGGTCCCGCCGAGCTCGCCGCTGCCGATCCCTGCGACGTGGAGCAGATCATCGCGGCGACCGGCTTCTTCCGAGCAAAGGCGGCCACGATCACGAAGATCGCGGCGGAGGTGCTCCACCGGTTCGATGGAGCGGTCCCAGGCAGGCTCGTGGATCTGGTCAGCCTTCCCGGTGTCGGCCGCAAGACCGCCAACGTCGTCCTCGGCGACGCGTTCGGCGTCCCTGGTGTCACCGTCGACACGCACGTCGGCCGGCTCGTGCGCCGCTTCGGTTGGACGACCGAGACCGATCCGGTCACCGTGGAGCACGAGGTCGGCGCGCTCTTCCTCAAACGGGACTGGACCATGCTCAACCACCGTCTGATCTGGCATGGCCGCCGCCGCTGCCACGCCCGCAACCCCGCCTGCGGTGCCTGCCCCCTCGCCCGGCTGTGCCCGTCGTACGGCGAGGGACCCACCGACCCCGTGGCTGCTGCGAGGCTCGTCCGTGCCGAGGGTCGAGCGTGATCGGCGGTCCCAGGCGGGCGACGCTGGCCGTCTGCGTCGCCGTGTTGACGGTGTCCGGCTGTACGTCGTCGGCAACCCGGTCCGGCGACAGCTACACGTTCGACGCCGAGCGGGCCCCGGTGCAGGTCGACAGCCGCGAGCTCCGCCAGAAGAAGGCCGCGGCAGGCATCGCGGACTGTCCTTCGAGCTCCGGGGCCGCGCTCGTCGAAGGCGGCTTGCCCGACATCACCCTGCCGTGCCTCGGTGGTGGCCGAGACGTCCGGCTGGCCGGACTTCGGGGCACCCCGCTGGTGCTGAACTTCTGGGCGCAGACGTGCGGCCCGTGCCGCACTGAGTCGCCGCTCTTCCAGCAGCTGCACGAAGCCGCCGGCGAGGAGGTGGCCATGGTCGGCATCGACTGGCAGGACGCGCGGCCCGGCTACGCGTTGGCCTTCGCTGCCGAGCTCGGCCTGACGTACCCCCAGATCGCCGACCCCGAGGGTGCCACGCGGGCCCCGATGCGCGTCACCGGACTGCCGCTGACGCTCTTCGTCACGGCAGCCGGCAAGGTCTCACACACCGAGTACGGCGCGATCGACTCAGCCGACGAGCTCGCCCAGATGGTCGAGCGTTACCTCGGCGTCCAGGTCGAGCCGGGGTCTCCATGAGTGCGGAGACGAGCGTCATCCCGGGGTGGCTCCAACCGCTCGTGACGGCCACTCGCGACGTACACGTCAAGGATCTCACCCCGTTCGCCCCACCGGCCGGCGCCGACGTCCGCCCGGCGTCCGTGCTGATGCTGTTCGGCGGTGACTACTCCGCCGACGACTCTCGCGAGGAGTCGCGGCACGTCCTGCTGCTCGAGCGGGCCCACGACATGCGTTCCCATGCGGGGCAGATCGCCTTCCCCGGCGGTGCACACGACCTCGACGACGCGGACGATGTGGCCACCGCCTTGCGCGAGGCGCAGGAGGAGACCGGGCTCGACCCGGCTGGGGTCGAGGTGATCGCGACGCTGCCGAAGCTGTGGCTGCCCCCGAGCGGCTTCGAGGTCACGCCGGTGCTGGCGTGGTGGCGTGCTCCGTCGCCGGTGCGCGCCGTCGACCCGGCCGAGACCGCATCTGTGCACACAGTCGCGTTGGGTGAGCTGCTCGACCCAGTCAACCGGGTGACGATGCGCCACCCCTCGGGCTACCGGGGGCCCGCCTTCGTCATCGGTGACCTCGTCGTGTGGGGATTCACTGCCGGACTGTTGTCGAGGCTCTTCGCGATCGTCGGCTGGGAGCAGCCGTGGGACGTCTCCAGGGTCGTCGACCTGCCCCCGGAACTGCTTGCGCTCACGTCGGACTCCCGGCGGGAGCAGGTCGAGCCGTGACCCTCGATGTCATGCTGGCGCTCGCCGTCGTCGTCTATGCGCTGTCGGGCTACCGGCAGGGGTTCGTCGTCGGCTCTGCTTCGACCCTCGGCCTGCTGGCCGGGGGCTTCTTCGGCATCCAGGTCACACCCCTGCTGCTCGACGGCTACAGTCCGTCGCCCGCTGTCACTGTCGCTGCCCTGGTCATCGTGATTGCCCTCGGCCTCGGCGGGCAGGCGGCCGGGGCCTTCATCGGTGCACAGATCCGAAGTCGGGTCATGTGGCAGCCTGCCAGAGCACTCGACGCACTGGGAGGAGCTGCCCTCAGTGTGGTGGCGATGCTGCTCATCGCGTGGGTGCTTGGTGTCGCGGTCAGCGGTGCACGGCTGACCGGCCTCAACAAGGAGGTGCGGGCGTCGGTGATACTCGGCGCAGTCGACTCCACCCTGCCGGGTGGTGCAGACCGTCTGCTCGAGACATTCAGCGCGCTCGTCGACTCCGCTGCCTTCCCGCGTTACCTCGAGCCGTTCGCCCCCGAGCGCATCAAGAGCGTGGAGCCGCCGTCCGCAGGCATCGCCCAGCGCCGCCAGGTCGTGGCCGCAGCAGACAGCGTGGTCAAGGTCTTGGGCTCGGCCACGGACTGCGACCGCACGGTCGAGGGCAGCGGGTTCGTCTACGCCCCGGGGAGGGTGATGACGAACGCGCACGTGGTGGCCGGCGTCTCGGAGCCCGTCGTCCAGCTCGGCGACGACGACCTGGCCGCCGAGGTCGTCTACTACGACCCAGATGTCGATGTGGCCGTGCTCTCGGTCCCCGAGCTGCAGGCACCGGCGCTCCAGTTCGACGACCAGGCCGAGTCTGGCGACAACGTGGCGGTGCTCGGCTACCCCGAGAACGGTCCGTATGACGTCCAGCCGGCCCGGGTCCGTGACGAGCAGTTGTTGCGTAGCCCCAACATCTACGGCGAGGACACCGTCATGCGTGACACCTACTCGATATTCGGGTTGGTGCGGCAGGGGAACTCCGGTGGACCGCTGGTGAACCGTCGCGGCGTCGTGATCGGAGTGATCTTCGCCGCGTCGGTCACTGACGCCGACACCGGCTACGCCTTGACCTCCGGACAGGTCGAGCGGGCGGCTGACGCCGGAGACTCCCTACTCGACCCCGTCGGCACCGGGAGCTGCGCGCTCTGACAGCCAGCGGAGCAGGGCCGCGGTCACCCGATCGGGCTGCTCCTCGTGGGCGAAGTGTCCCGCACCCTCGATCCGGACCTCCTCGAGCGACGAGCCGACGTGGGCGGCAGACGCCTCCACCGCCACGAGACTCGTCACCGGGTCGTCCGAGCCGACGATCTGCTGCACGGGTACGTCGATTCGGCGTCGCATCGTCGCCGCGAACGCGCGTCCGTCCGCGCGATGTCGCGACCTGAGCAGCCAGCGGTGGTACTCCAGCGCGCAGTGCGGTGCGGGCCACCGATTGAGCGCCTCGCGATAACGCTCCACCTCGTACGCCGACGGGAAGCCCGAGCCGGGCGAGGCCCAGCGGGCGAGGTGGCGCGCGATGTAGTCGCCTCGCATGATCCTGCGCTCCGGCAGCCACGGGGTCTGCATGGCCAGCACGTGCAGCAACCCGGATCGTCCACGCGCATCTGTACCCAGCCGGAGCAGCTCAAGCGGATGTGGCGCAGAGATGGTGGCGAGCGCCGCCACGCAGTCCGGGTGGCCGGCGGCGGTGGCCCAGGCGACGTACCCGCCCCAACCGTGCCCGACGAGGACGGCGTCGCGACGGCCGAGAGTGCGGACGACGCCGGCTACGTCGGCGGACAGCGTCAGTGGGTCGTAGCCGTTCGGGGTCTTGTCGCTGCCGCCGTAGCCGCGCAGGTCCATCGCCACAGCGTGGTAGCCGGCGGCGGCCACTGCGGGGAGCTGGTGCCGCCATGCCCACCAGTACTCAGGGAAACCGTGCAGGAAGAGGACGAGCGGCCCGGTGCCCATCTCGGCGAGCCTGAAGCGGGCCCCATTCGCAGCGACGTGGCGGAGCGTCCATGGTCCGTCTGCGTCGTGCATCGCGTCCCGTCAGCCCCGCTTGAGCACCTGTTTGTTGCTCTTCATCGTCGCGATGGTCTGCTCAGGCGCCTTGACCTGCTTGATCTTCTTGAGGCCGAGCCAGGCCACCACTGCGCTGATGAGGAGGTAGATGCCGAAGACGATGGTGAAAGCCGTCGCGGTGCCTGCGAACCACCAGTCGAGGAAGAGCGCGAACGCGATCGACGCCATGATGATGGCGAGGACGGCGACGAAGCCGGCTACCGCGAACAGCGCGGCGCCCAGGCCACCGGCCTTGAGGCTGAACGTGAGCTCCGTCTTCGCGAGCTGGATCTCGCTGTGGATCAGCGTGGACAGGTCGCGGCTGGTATCGGCGACAAGGCGACCGATCGTCGGTTCCTCGTCGCTCGTGGGCCCAGGCTTGCTACTCGTCATCGTTTTCCTCTCATCGGGAGCGACAGGTCCGGCCCGGCCGCGTTCGACATTGAGACCCTACGGTGTCAGGACGCATCCCGCGATCGGTGGTGCAGGTTGCGACGTGTCAACACCAGGGTTGCGAAGGCTCCCGACAGCAGCGAACCCGCGAGGACGGCCGTCTTAGCGGCGGCGTTCGCTGCCCCGTCGAACGTGAGGTCGGAGATCAGCAGTGAGACGGTGAAGCCGACCCCGGACAGCGCAGCGATCCCGACGATGTCTCTCCAGGCGATGTCGGTGGCGAGCTCGGCGCGGGTCAGCCTGGTGACGACCCAGGCACCGGCCAGCACGCCAAGCGTCTTTCCCAGCAGGAGCCCGAGCGTGATCCCGACGACGATGGGGTCCGTCACGAGGCCGACACCACCGGTGACCGCCACGCCTGCGGACATCAGGGCGAAGAAGGGGACTGCGACGCCCGCCGACAAGGGACGCAGTCGGTGCTCGAGGCGCTCTGCGGGGGAGTTCTCCTCGTGCTTGTCGGGCCGGACCCGGGTGAGCAGCCCGAGTGCCACCCCTGCGACTGTGGCATGGACGCCGCTGTTGTAGACGAGCCACCAGATCGTCAAGGCGAGGGGTACGTGGACCAGCCAGCTGGACACCCGGCGCCGCTGCAGGACGGCGTACAGCATCAGCAGGACGGCAGCGGCAGCCAGCGGGAGCAAGGCGATGTCGCTCGTGAACACGGTGGCGATGACGAGGATCGCGCCGAGGTCGTCGACGACGGCCAGCGTGAGCAGGAAGGCACGCAGGGCCGAGGGCAGTGACCGCCCGACGACGGCCAGCACCGCAAGGGCGAAGGCGATGTCCGTAGCCATCGGCACCGCCCAGCCGCCGAGATCGCCGCCGCCCGCCGCGTTGACTGCGAGGTAGATGCCGGCGGGAACAACCATGCCGGCGACGGCGGCAGACAGCGGGACGAGGGCGTCGGACGCGTTCGAGAGGCTGCCGACGGTCAGCTCCCGTTTGAGCTCGAGCCCGGCGATGAAGAAGAAGACTGCAAGGCCCCCGTCGGCTGCCCAGTGCTCAAGGGTGAGCGGGCCGAGGTGGACGTCCTTGAACGACCCGTAGACGTCTCCCCACGGGGAGTTGGCCCAGGCCACCGCCACGACGGCTGTCAGCAGGACGAGTGCGCCGCCGACGGTCTCCTGACGCAGGATGTCGGCGAGGACCCTGCCCTCGTGGGCGCCGGGCGCCGCCAGCACCAACCGGCGCATCGGCGTCTCGGGGGGGTTTGCGGGGCATGGTGGGGTCACGAGAGTCCTCAGGGCGACAGTGGGCATCGAGACGTCTGACAGACGCCGCCGACCAGACTTCCCGGCACACCTCGTTGCGTTCCACCCCCGAGTCTACCGAACGCGCGGGGGGAGCCGCCCACGTCGAGGGTTTGCGATGTTGACAGTCCGGTTGGCCTGTTTACATCGCAAATCTGCGATGCAGAGCGGGGGTTTGCCGTGCAGGCCATGGCGAATTCAGGCGGTCGTCGCAACGACTGGTGATTCTGGGTCGAACAGTAGTCGCTGCATCGCTCGTGCGGGCGTGATGCCGCCGAGAGTCTTGCGTGGCCGGTCGTTGAGCTCGGTGG
>JACDHG010000046.1 GCA_013821195.1 Propionibacteriales bacterium | reverse complement strand
CGACTGCTTTGTCGGGTCACTGCCGGTCAGCAGTCCCGCTGGCCGTCGCTGTCGTCGTCGCGGCCGTCGCTGTCGTCGTCGCGGCCGTCGCTGTCGTCGTCGCGGCCGTCGTTGCCGTCGTCGCGGCCGTCGCTGTCGTCGTCGTCACAGGTGGGGGTGGCTCCGCCCGTGTCATCAGTGTCGGTGGTGTCGGTCGTGTCGTCGGTCCCGGCAGGTGTCGTCGGCCCGGGGGTGTCCGAAGAACGAGTGACCCGGTCGTCAGGGCTGCTGGAATCGCTGGGGTCGACTTCCTGGCTGCAAGCTGCGGTGGCCAGCGCGAAGGTCGAGACCAACAACACGCGGGAAAGAAGGGTCGGGTACCTGCGCTGTGGGTTCATGCGATCGAGCATCCAGCAAGGATGTGGGACCACGATGAGAAGACGATGAGATCGGCCTCATGTCGCCAAGCTGTCGGCGACCGCATTGTCGATCGTGTGGTCGGACCACGCAGCACCATGCTCGAGTCCCCCTGAGGCTACGCTGCCGTCTGTGAGCGACATCGACATCCATACGACCGCCGGGAAGGCCGCTGACCTAGGGCAGCGACTCGACGAGGCGGTGCACGCCGGCTCAGCCAGGGCGATCGAGAAGCAGCACGCCAAGGGCAAGCTGACCGCACGCGAGCGGGTCGAAAGGCTACTGGACGAGGGCTCGTTCGTCGAGCTCGATGAGCTGGCCCGGCACCGCTCCACGAACTTCGGGATGGAGCAGAACCGTCCGTACGGCGACGGCGTGGTCACCGGCTACGGCACGGTCGACGGTCGTCAGGTGTGCGTGTTCGCCCAGGACTTCACCGTCTTCGGCGGCAGCCTCGGCCAGGTGTACGGCGAGAAGATCTGCAAGGTCATGGATCTGGCCATGAAGACCGGCTGCCCGGTCATCGGCATCAACGAGGGTGCCGGTGCCCGCATCCAGGAGGGTGTCGTGTCGCTCGGCCTGTACGGCGAGATCTTCCGCCGCAACGTCCACGCGTCCGGCGTGATCCCCCAGATCTCGCTGATCATGGGTGCCTGTGCCGGCGGCCACGTCTACTCCCCCGCCGTCACGGACTTCACCGTCATGGTCGACGGCACCTCTCACATGTTCATCACAGGCCCGGACGTCATCAAGACAGTCACGGGCGAGGACGTGACGATGGAGGACCTGGGCGGGGCACGCACCCACAACACCAAGAGTGGCAACGCGCACTACATGGCCTCCGACGAGGACGACGCGTTCGAGTACGTCAAGGCGCTCATCTCGTTCCTGCCGCAGAACAACCTCGAGGACCCGCCGGCGTACGCCGAGTCCCTGCTCAGCGACGCCGACCTCGAGGTCAACGACGACGACCGCGCGCTCGACACGCTCATCCCTGACTCGGCCAACCAGCCCTACGACATGCACACCGTCATCGAGGCGGTGCTCGACGACGCGGACTTCCTGGAGGTGCAGTCGATGTTCGCACCCAACATCGTCGCCGGCCTCGGTCGTGTCGAGGGGCGGTCGATCGGCGTCGTCGCCAACCAGCCGATGCAGCTCGCCGGCACGCTCGACATCGACGCGTCGGAGAAGGCGGCGCGGTTCGTGCGCACCTGCGACGCGTTCAACATCCCGGTGCTGACGTTCGTCGACGTCCCCGGCTTCCTCCCCGGCACCGACCAGGAGTGGAACGGCATCATCCGTCGGGGCGCGAAGCTGATCTACGCGTATGCCGAGGCGACCGTGCCGCTCGTCACCGTCATCACCCGCAAGGCGTACGGCGGTGCGTACGACGTGATGGGCTCCAAGCACCTCGGCGCCGACATGAATGTCGCCTGGCCCAGCGCGCAGATCGCCGTGATGGGGGCGCAAGGCGCGGTCAACATCCTTTACCGGGCTGAGCTGAAGGACGCCGCGGACCCGGAGGCCCGCCGCGCCGAGCTGATCCAGGAGTACGAGGACACCTTCGCCAACCCCTACCAGGCCGCCGAGCGAGGCTACGTCGACGCGGTGATCCAGCCGCACGAGACACGCGCGGAGGTGGTGCGCTCGCTGCGCCTGCTCCGCACGAAGCGGGAGTCGCTGCCGCCGAAGAAGCACGGGAACATCCCGCTGTGAGCGCTCGGAGGCTCCCGGATTCGTCCGACCCAGCGGAGCACTTTCTCGCGTCGTCGACACGGACGAATGCGCCTCAGGAGGAAGCGGCCCTGATGTTCCGCGTGGTCAAGGGCGTCCCGACGGCCGAGGAGCTTGCTGTACTGGTGGCTGTCCTAGCGGCACGCCGGGCGTCTGGCGCCGGTGCCGCCACCCCCGCCGTACGCCGCTCTGGCTGGTCGGCCCGCGCAGGCGGCCTACGCCGCTATCACCGCCACGGCCCGGACGGTTGGCGGGCGGCAGCCCTCCCCCGCTGAGCGCCAACAGATTCCTTCTGCAATGGCTGAAGAATTGCAGCGACAGCCCGAACATCCCTCAGCCACAGCAGCCGCTAGGTTACGTGCGTGCCCGGTACCCCTTCCGACAGCCTTCGCCCCGTCGACGCTGTCGCCAACCGATTCGTCGAGGAGTACGCCGCCCTCGACCCACTGGCCGCGACCTACCTCGGCATCTCCGGGTATGACGACAAGGTCAACGACCTCTCCCCCGACGGGTACCAGGCCCGCGAGAGCCTCACGCGCCGGGCACTGCGCGAGATGGAGGGCACCGAGCCGGTCGACGAGCGACAGAAGGCAGCCAAGGAGTCGTTCCTCGAGCGGCTGACCGTCACGCTGGCGCAGTACGACGCTCGGACGCCCCAGTCACAGGTGAGCGTCATCTTCAGCGAGCTGCACCACCTGCGCGGCAGCTTCGACCTCATGAGCACGCAGGGTGAGCAGGCCTGGGCCCACATCGGCTCCCGGCTGGCGGCGATCCCCAATGCCCTCGCGGGCTACCGGAGCACGTTGCTCGAGTCCGCTGACAGGGGCCACGTGTCGGCCAAGCGGCAGATCGACGCGGTGGCCGCGCAAGTGCGCGCCTGGACAGGAGCGGAGGGCGAAGGCGGCAACTTCTTCCACGGGCTGGTGGCAAGCCCGGCCGCTCCCGAAGGCATGCGCGAAGAGCTGGCTCTTGGCGCCACCGCGGCGAGCGACGCCTTCACCGCCATGGGGCGCTTCCTCAGTGACGAGCTGCTGGTGCGGGGCGGGGACCGCGACGCGGTGGGCCGCGAGCAGTACGAGCCGGAGTCCCGCTACTTCCTCGGCGCTCAGGTCGACCTCGACGAGACCTACGCGTGGGGGTGGGAGGAGCTCAAGCGCATCGAGGACGACATGGCTCTGGCCGCGCAGCAGATCTCTCCCGGCGCCTCGGTCGACGAGGCCGTCGCGGTCCTCGACAAGGACCCCACTCGCCTCATCCACGGCAAGGACGCGTTCCGCGCCTGGATGCAAGATCTCGCCGACAAGACGATCGACGCGATGACCGACGTCCACTTCGACATCCCTGACCCGGTCCGCCGGATCGAGTGTCGGCTGGCACCGACAAACGACGGCGGCATCTACTACACCGGTCCCACCGAGGACTTCAGCCGCCCCGGCCGGATGTGGTGGGCAGTGCCCGACGGCGTCGTCGACTTCTCGACCTGGCGCGAGGTGACCACGGTCTACCACGAAGGCGTCCCTGGCCACCATCTGCAGGTCGCCCAGACGGCATACCGCAGCGAGCTGCTCAACCGGTGGCAGCGCACCATGTGCTGGGTGTCGGGACACGGCGAGGGCTGGGCGCTGTATGCCGAGCGACTGATGGACGATCTCGGCTACCTCGACGATCCGGGAGACAGGCTCGGCATGCTCGACGCCCAGGGCTTGCGGGCCGCCCGCGTGATCATCGACATCGGCATGCATCTCGAGCTCACGATCCCGCCTGACAACCCCTTCGGCTTCCACCCGGGCGAGACGTGGACGCCAGCCCTCGGCCTGGAGTTCATGCGTCAGCACTGCCGGATGGACGACGCGATCATCCGGTTCGAGGTCAACCGCTACCTCGGGTGGCCCGGGCAGGCACCGTCGTACAAGGTGGGCGAACGGATCTGGCTCCAGGCCCGCGACGACCTGCGGCGACGGCAGGGGGCGGACTTCGACCTCAAGGGGTTCCACCGCTCGGCGCTGGACCTCGGTCCGCTCGGCCTCGACCCGCTCCGGGCCGCGCTGGCCCGGCTCTGACGGTGGCAGCGGGGGCGCGGAGGACTGTCGTGCTGGCTTCGGCGAGCCCGGCCCGGCTGAGGACGCTGCGCGCTTCGGGGCTTGACCCGGTCGCTCTCGTCTCCGGCATCGACGAGGAGAGGTATGCCGCCGACTCGTCGACCGAGCTCGCCGTCGAGCTGGCCACGGCCAAGGCGCGGGCGGTGGCCGGTCTCGAAGCGGCGCACGGCAGCCTCGTCATCGGCTGCGACTCGTTGCTCGACCTTGACGGATCCATCCTCGGCAAGCCCCGTGACGCGGCAGACGCGGTCGACCGGTGGCGAGCCATGCGGGGAAGATCGGGGACCCTCGTGAGCGGTCACTGTGTGATCGACACCGCCACCGGATCGAGCAGGGCAGCCGTTGCCGAGACGACCGTGCACTTCGCCGACCTGACAGAGAACGAGATTGCGGCGTACGTCGCGACAGGCGAGCCACTTCACGTTGCCGGGGCGTTCACCATCGACGGCCTCGGCGGGGCCTTCGTCACCGGCATCGAGGGGGACCACCACAACGTCGTCGGCATCTCGCTTCCGCTGCTGAGGACGATGCTCACCGAGCTCGGCGTGGCCTGGACCGACCTCTGGACCGACTTGTCAGGGTGACGCCAGCGCATCGGTGTCCACTGCAGCCTGACAAGTCGGTCTCACTCGACGGGGAGGCCGAGGCCGCGGGCGATGAGCATCCGCTGCACCTCCGAGGTGCCTTCGCCGATCTCCAGCACTTTGGCGTCGCGGTAGAAGCGGGCGACCGGATACTCCTCCATGAAGCCGTAGCCACCGAACACCTGGGTCGCGATCCGTGTGGCGGTGACGGCTGACTCGGTCGCGTAGAGCTTGGCGATGGCAGCCGCCTCCTTGAACGTCGCGACCGAGGCGCCTGCGTCCTTGAGGGCGGCAGCCTTGTACGTCAGCAACCGCGACGACTCGAGCATGACCTTGAGGTCGGCGATCTGGAAGGCGACGCCCTGCTTGCGCCCGATCGGGCCGCCGAGCGTCGTGCGCTCACCGGCGTACTGCACCGAGAGGTCGAGGCAGGCCTGGATGCAGCCGACCGCCAGCGCCGCGATGGCGACCCGGCCGTCGTCGAGCGTGGCGAGGAACTGGCCCAGTCCCCTGCCCCGCTGACCGAGCAGGTTGGCCTCGGGCACGCGCACGTCCTGGAAGCTCAACGGGTGGGTGTCGCTCGCGTGCCACCCGAGTTTGTCGTAGGCCTTCTCGGCGTGGAAGCCGGAGCTTCCAGCCGGGACGATGATCGTCGAGATCTCCGCGCGGCTGTCGTCGCGTGTCCCTGTCCGGGCAGTGACGGTGACGAGTGACGTGATGTCGGACCCGGAGTTGGTGATGAACTGCTTGCTGCCGTTGATCACCCACTGGCCGTCCACCAGGTCGGCCTTCGTCTTGGTGGCGCCGGCGTCGGACCCCCCACCGGACTCCGTGAGTCCGAAGGCTGCGAGCGTGGTGCCGGCCACGAGGTCGGGCAGCCAGGTCTGCTTCTGCTCGTCGGTGCCGTAGGTCGCGATCGGGTTGATCCCAAGCCCGACCGCCGCCTCGAGCGTGATACCCATCGACTGGTCGACGCGGCCGATCTCCTCGATCGCCACGCAGAGGCTGGTGAAGTCTCCGTCCTCACCCGCCCCGCCGTACTCCTCGGGAGTCGTCAGACCGAAGAGCCCGAGCTTGCCCATCTGCTGCACCGTCTCGACCGGGAAGTGGTGCTCACGGTCCCACTGGGCGGCGTACGGCGCGATCTGCGCCTCGGCGAAGTCGCGGACGCTTCGCCGGAAGTCCTCGTGCTCGCGGGACAGCTCGAAGCTCATCGATCACACCTCTCGGGACGACTCACGTCCCTACGTTAACAAGCGGGCCGTCTTCTGTATTCGGCGTAGGCCGCTGAGCAGCGATTCGCCCTAGACTCAGGCGGTCGTACTCGCTGACCGTCGAGGAGCCGTCTGTGCGTGAGCTGAGCAAGGTCTTGATCGCGAACCGCGGTGAGATCGCCGTGCGGGTCATCCGTGCCTGCATGGACGCCGGCATCGGCAGCGTGGCCGTGTACGCCGACCCGGACCGCGACGCATTGTTCGTGCGTCTCGCCGACGAGGCCTACTCGCTCGGCGGCGCGACGCCGGGCGAGACCTATCTCGACATCGACAAGATCATCGCCGCTGCGGTGCGGTCCAGCGCCGACGCGATCCACCCCGGCTACGGCTTCCTCGCCGAGAACGCCGGGTTCGCCCGAGCGGTCATCGAGGCCGGGCTTATCTGGATCGGGCCCCCTCCGACCGCCATCGAGTCGCTCGGAGACAAGGTGCGGGCCCGTCACATCGCCTCCAAGGTCGGCGCCCCGCTGGTTCCCGGCACCTCGGAGCCGGTGAGCGATGCCGCCGAGGTGCTGGGCTTCGCCCGCGAGCACGGCCTGCCGATCGCGATCAAGGCGGCGTTCGGTGGAGGGGGCCGGGGCCTCAAGGTCGCCCGCGAAGAAGCCGAGATCGCAGAGCTCTACGACTCGGCAGTGCGAGAGGCGGTCGGCGCCTTCGGCCGCGGTGAGTGCTTCGTGGAGCGCTACCTCGACAAGCCACGCCATGTCGAGACCCAGTGCCTGGCCGACAGTCACGGCAACGTCGTCGTGGTGTCGACCCGTGACTGCTCGCTCCAGCGCCGTCACCAGAAGCTCGTCGAGGAGGCCCCGGCGCCGTACCTCTCCGACGAGCAGGTCCGGCTGCTCTACGACTCGTCGAAGGCGATCCTCGAGGAGGCCGGATACGTGGGCGCCGGCACCTGCGAGTTCCTGGTCGGGCAGGACGGCACGATCTCGTTCCTCGAGGTCAACACCCGGCTGCAGGTCGAGCATCCCGTCAGCGAGGAGGTGACCGGCCTCGACCTGGTGCGAGAGATGTTCCGGCTCGCCGCCGGTGAAGAGCTTGGGTACGACGACCCAGTCGTCTCGGGCCACTCGATGGAGTTCAGGATCAACGCCGAGGATGCCGGGCGTGACTTCATGCCGGCGCCGGGCACACTCACCCGCTGGCACGCGCCGTCAGGGCCCGGGATCCGGGTCGACGGCGGATACGACCAGGGCGAGACGGTGCCCGGCGCGTTCGACTCGCTCGTTGCCAAGCTCATCGTGACCGGAGTCAGCCGGGCCCAGGTGCTCGAGAGGTCGCGACGGGCCCTCGCCGAGTTCGTCGTCGACGGTATGCCGACGGTGATCCCCTTCCATCGCCGCGTCGTCGACGACGCCGCGTTCATCGGCGACGGCACGACGTTCTCCGTCTTCACCAGCTGGATCGAGACAGAGTTCGACAACACGATCGAGCCTTATGTCGGCGACGACGAGCAGGCCGAGCCGATCGAACGGGAGACCGTGACGGTCGAGGTCGGCGGTAGGCGGCTCGAGGTGTCACTGCCGGCCGGGCTCACAGCCACTGGACCTGCTCCCACGGGCGGCGCGAGACCTGGTAAGCGTAGAGCCGGCAAGAAGGCCGGGGCGGCAGCCAGCGGCAACGCGCTGACCGCACCCATGCAGGGCACGATCGTCAAGGTCGCCGTCGACGAGGGCCAGCAGGTAGCAGCGGGCGATCTCGTGGTCGTCGTCGAGGCGATGAAGATGGAGCAGCCGCTCAACGCCCACCGGGCCGGTACGATCAGCAAGCTCACCGCTGAGGTCGGTAGCACCGTCACGAGTGGCGGCATCGTCTGCGAGATCTCCGACTAGCCGTGTTCTCCAAGGTGCTCGTGGCGAACCGCGGCGAAATCGCCGTCCGGGCGTTCCGGGCGGCGTACGAGCTCGGGGCGAAGACCGTCGCTGTCTTCCCTCACGAGGACCGCGGGTCGGAGCACCGGCTCAAGGCGGACGAGGCGTATGAGATCGGGGAGCGCGGCCATCCCGTCCGTGCCTACCTCGATCCCGACGCCATCGTGGCCGCCGCGGTCCGCGCGGGCGCAGAGGCCATCTACCCTGGCTACGGGTTCCTGTCGGAGAACCCGCGCCTCGCCGAGGCCTGCGGTGCGGCCGGCATCGTCTTCGTCGGGCCGTCGAGCGATGTGCTCCGACTGACCGGCAACAAGGCGCGCGCGGTGGACGCGGCACGTCGGGCGGCGGTTCCCGTTCTCGCCAACGTGTCGCCCTCGCGCGACGTCGACGAGATCTGCGCGACCGCCCAGGGCTTGAGCTTTCCTGTCTTCGTCAAGGCAGTGTCCGGTGGTGGCGGCCGCGGTATGCGCCGTGTGGACGCCACGGCGAACCTCCGCGACGCGGTCGAGAGCGCTATGCGGGAGGCGGACGGCGCGTTCGGGGACGACACGGTCTTCGTCGAGGAGGCAGTCATCGACGCGCGCCACATCGAGGTCCAGATCCTCGCCGACGACCGCGGGCAGGTGATCCACCTGTACGAGCGGGACTGCTCCCTGCAGCGCCGCCACCAGAAGGTCGTCGAGATCGCTCCCGCGCCTGGCCTCGACGCCGACCTGCGGCAGCGGATCTGTGCCGACGCAGTCGCCTTCGCTCGCGAGATCGGCTACGTCAACGCCGGAACCGTCGAGTTCCTGGTGGGGCCGGACGGCCGCCACGTCTTCATCGAGATGAACCCCCGCATCCAGGTGGAGCACACCGTCACGGAGGAGGTCACCGACGTCGACCTGGTCCAGTCCCAGCTGCGCATCGCCGCCGGCGAGACCCTGGGGGACCTCGGCCTGCCCCAAGACGCGATCCGGGTGCGCGGTGTCGCCCTGCAGTGCCGCATCACCACAGAGGATCCCGCCAACGGCTTCCGCCCGGACACCGGCCGCATCACCGCCTACCGCTCGCCGGGTGGCGCCGGCATCCGCCTCGACGGCGGGACGACGTACACGGGGGCCGAGGTCTCAGCACACTTCGACTCCCTGCTCACGAAGCTCACCTGCCGCGGCAGGACGTTCGAGCTGGCGGTCGATCGGGCTCGCCGGGCGGTGGCAGAGTTCAGGATCCGGGGGGTCGCCACCAACATCCCCTTCCTCCAGGCCGTACTGGACGACCCCGACTTCCGCACCGGGGCGATCACCACGAGCTTCATCGAGCAGCATCCCGGTCTGCTGACCTCCCGCTCGTCGGCGGACCGCGGCACGCGACTGCTGCACTACCTCGCGGACGTCACCGTGAACAAGCCGTACGGCGACCTGCCCCCAACCGCTGACCCGAGCAGCAAGCTGCCGCCAGTCGACACCACCATCCCGCCACCGGAAGGCTCGCGACAGCGGCTGTGGCAGCTCGGACCCGAGCGGTTCGCCGCGGCGCTGCGCGAGCAGACAGCGGTGGCGGTCACGGACACCACCATGCGTGATGCTCACCAGTCGCTGCTGGCGACTCGCGTCCGCACCCGCGACCTGGTGGGCGCCGCCCGTCACCTCTCGCACCTGACCCCCGAGCTGCTGTCGCTCGAAGCCTGGGGCGGTGCGACGTTCGACGTCGCCCTGCGCTTCCTCACCGAGGACCCCTGGGAGCGCCTCGCCCAGCTGCGGGACGCCTGCCCCAACATCTGCCTGCAGATGCTGCTGCGCGGCCGCAACACGGTCGGCTACACGCCATACCCCACGGCGGTGACCGACGCCTTCGTCGCCGAAGCCGCGGAGACCGGTGTCGACATCTTCCGGATCTTCGACGCCCTCAACGACGTCGAGCAGATGACACCGGCCATCAGGGCAGTCCGTGAGACCGGGACAGCCGTCGCCGAGGTCGCGCTGTGCTACACCGGCGACCTCAGCGATCCCACTGAGACGTTGTACACGCTCGACTACTACCTCATGCTGGCCGAGCGGATCGTGGCGACCGGCGCCCACGCCCTCGCGATCAAGGACATGGCAGGGCTGCTGCGGGTGCCGGCCGCACGGACGCTCGTCACCGCCCTGCGCGATCGCTTCGACCTTCCCGTGCACCTCCACACCCACGACACCCCGGGTGGCCAGCTCGCGACCCTGGTCGCTGCGATCGACGCCGGGGTCGACGCCGTCGACGCTGCCAGCGCGGCACTCGCCGGCGCGACCAGCCAGCCGGCGCTGTCCGCACTCGTCGCGGCTACCGACCATACGGAGCGAGCCACCGGGCTGTCACTCGACGGGGTCTGCGATCTCGAGCCCTACTGGGAGGCGACCCGCAGGCTCTACGCGCCGTTCGAGTCCGGCCTGCCGGCACCGACGGGCCGCGTGTACAGACACCAGATCCCCGGCGGCCAGCTGTCCAACCTGCGCCAGCAGGCCATCGCGCTCGGCCTGGGTGAGAGGTTCGAGCAGATCGAGGACATGTACGCCGCCGCGAACGACCTGCTCGGCAACATCGTCAAGGTGACGCCGTCCAGCAAGGTCGTCGGCGACCTCGCCCTGCACCTGGTGGCGGTGGGGGCTGACCCGGCAGCCTTCGTCGAGGATCCAGGTGCCTTCGACGTCCCCGACTCGGTCGTCGGCTTCCTGTCCGGCGAGCTCGGCGTCCCGCCGGGTGGGTGGCCGGAGCCGTTCCGCTCCAGGGCGCTGGCCGGCCGCGTCATCAAGCAGCGGGAGCAGCAGCTCACGGAGGCCGAGGCGGCAGCGCTCACGGCAGACCGACGTACGACGTTGACCCGGCTGCTGTTTCCCGGACCGACCAAGACCTTCGAGGACTCCCGCGAGCGCTACGGGGACGTGTCGGTCCTCCCGACCAGCGACTTCCTCCACGGCTTGCAGTTCGAGGACGAACACGACGTCTACCTCGAGGAGGGGGTCCGACTCATCTTGGGCGTTGAGTCGATCAGCGAGCCTGACGAGCGCGGCATCCGCACCGTCATGTGCGTCATCAACGGCCAGCTGCGGCCGGTCGCCGTCCGCGACCGCTCTGTGTCGTCGGACGCTCCCGCGGCGGAGCGCGCAGACCCGAGCAGGCCCGGGCAGATCGCGGCCCCGTTCGCCGGGGTGGTGTCGCCTGTCGTCGCCGTCGCCGACTCGGTGGCCGCCGGAGACGTCGTCGCCACGATCGAGGCGATGAAGATGGAAGCGTCCATCACGACCCCCGTCGCCGGCACCGTCGAGCGGGTCACCCTCGACGGTTCCAGCAGCGTCGAGGGCGGGGACCTCGTCGTCGTCGTCACCCCTCGCGCAGAGCGGGCCTAGTCGGTGGGCCTCACGGTGAACGTGTCGGTGGCCCGCTCCCAGGTGATCGTGGCGTGCTGGAACTTGCAGCGCCTGCCGCCGTCGACGGCATACACGTCCGTGGTCGGGTAGCCCATCCAGCCGCTCGCGAAGTCTGCCTTGCCCCAACGGCTCAGGATGTGGCCGAAGACGACGTGCGCACCCGGTCCCGGCTTCGCGTAGATGCGGCCACCCTGGAACCCCGTCCGGTAGCCGCCGTTCGCGGCTCTCAGTACGCCGCTCACCGGCCAGCGTAGGTGGGACTCCGGACCACCACGGTCCCGGTACACGTTGAGGAGCCGGCCACGGACCTCGCGGGCACCAGTCTTCGGGGACCAGTAGATCCGGCCACCCTCGAAGACTCGGATGGCGCCCCGACCGACGGCGAGCTCGCGGGTGGTCGGTGAGCCGAGCAGCGAGCCGGCCGCCCCGAGCTGCCGCCATCGCGAGATGATCGCTGTGGGGGCGATGCTGAACCAGGTCGAGCGCAGCCCCAGCTTCCAGCGGAAGTCGTCGCCGGTGATGTGGGCCCTGCCGTTCGTCCCCTCGAGGACCATCGTGAGGACACGGCCGTTCCATTCGCCGTTCCCGTCACGCTTCGTCACGCGTGCGGAGATCAGCCTGCCGATCGCCGGGTAGGCACGTTCGAGCGCGGCGGCGCTCACCTCCACCGACCAGTCGTGGACGTAGTTGCCCGCGAACCCGTCGTAGGGGTCACGTTGCGCCGGGAGATAGGGGACGCCACCGGCAGAGGTCCAGCCGCCTGACGACGCCGAGAACTGCGTGAAGGCGGGCTTCCCCCCGTAGGTCAGGATCCTGCCGGCGGTCGCCTGCACCGCGGTGTTGGTCGAGGTCTGCTCCGCCGCCACCCCGCCGTACACCTGGCAGGCCGTCGTGTCGCAGATCTGGTAGTAGCGGTTCGGGCTCTGGGCCCGCTGCCAGGCGGCGTACGTCCGGGCCGCCACCGACTGGGCGCGCAGTGCCTGCTGCTGCCAGGACGTCGGCATCTCGTAGGGCACCACACCCTGCACGTACGTGTCCATCGTGACCACGTTGATCGTGTCGCGAGCAGCAGAGCCGGGTGAGGGCCGGGCAATGCGGAGAGTGCCACGGTAGGCCTTGAGCGCACCGCTCGGCATCACCATCGTCACGGGACCAGGGGCGAACACCTCGCCGTTGCTTCTGAACGACTTCCGCCCGCTCGGCGTGGTCCATCGGTGCCACCCGGAGCCGTTCCGGTACTGCACGGCGGTCCTGCCTGCTGCCGGCAGCATTCGCCAGCTACTGATGCCGTTGCCCCTCGGAAGGAGCCAGCTCGAGCCATCAGCGAGATCTCTGACGCGCAGTCCCGGGCGTGGGCGGACCTGCAAGTCCGACGTGTAGTCGGCCGTGATGAGGACGCGCACCTTGCCCTTGGCCTTCGCCCACGACGTGCCCGGGTAGTAGAACTTGACGATGCGGGTGTACGTCAGACCCTTGAGCGCGGCCCCCTGGGCGCCGTACTGGCTCATGCCATGGCCGTGGCCGTACCCATGTCCGGAGATGGTCCAGGTCTTGCTCGCCGGTACGTAGTACGTCTGGTCCGCGTGTGCGGCGCCCATCGCCACGACCCCCGACACCGCGAGCATCGAAGCGGCTCCCAAACCGACGGCGGCGTGCAGGCGAGAGATCGCGACGCCGCTCATTCGTACGTGACCCTGGTCCGTTTGGTGGTCTTGTCGAAGGTGATCGTCCCGTACTGGAAGTACGCGACGGCGCTGTCCGTGCTCGTTCTCAAGCGGGTCGTGGGGAATCCGAGCTGACCGAAGGCACCGTGCTCAGCGCGATACCTCTTGAGGACGGCGCTACGAGGAAGGAAGATGCTCCCGGTGGCTCGGGACCAAAGGAGGGCGCCAGTTTGGAAA
>JACDHG010000170.1:5348-5836 GCA_013821195.1 Propionibacteriales bacterium | reverse complement strand
GGGCGGCCGCGGCCGCCCTGAGCGAGCTCCCGCCTTCGATGGCTTGAACGAGTGCGAGGCGCTGCGGGAGTCCGAGCGCGTGGTTAGCGTGGAAGTCCATCCGGTCCTCCTTCTGAGGGGTGAGTCGTCGCGGACCCACAGCCTCCGAGGAGGGCGATGCCTTCTCAGGTGTTCACAACGTGTGTGGGCGGCTCAGCTAGACCGTATGTGCCGTCGTCCTGAGCGGCGGGCGCGTCCGGCGCCGATGTGACGGTCGGCACCCGGCACGGCGAGTGCGACCGACTCAAGCAGACGAGTCGATCGCACATCCGGTCTCCAAGAACCGCCAGGGCGAACCAGCCCTCCGCTCGGCTGGTTCGATTCCATCGCCGCTCCGTCGGACGAAATGCCTGCATAGCCGCAACTTTCTCGGGGAAACGGCGATTTGCGCCGCGCCTCGCTCTCTGCGCTGCACACGGCGATATCGCCGTGTGCGGGCATTCCTGACG
>JACDHG010000170.1:0-5338 GCA_013821195.1 Propionibacteriales bacterium | reverse complement strand
TGCCTGAACAGCGCCCCGTGCTCGGGCGTCGCAGCCGCGTGGTGCGGTCACCCTTCAGCGCTCGGTCGGCTCGAGGAAGAACGCGCGGAACTCGCGCGGCGTCCGCGCCCGGTAGCTCTCCCACGGCGGCCAGACCTCGAGCTGGCGCGGCCAGAGCCGGCGTTTCTCGTCCTCGCTCGCCTCGCGGGCGTGGACCCGGCGGTGATCCCCGCGCACCCGCACCTTGGCCTCGGGGTTCGCGCGCAGGTTCGCTGACCAGGCGGGGTGTCCGGGGCGGCCGAAGTTAGACGCCATCACGAACAGGCTCGTGCCCTCCTCCAGATAGACCACCGGCGTGGTGCGCGTGCGTCTCGAGCGCCGACCGACCGTGCTGAGCAGGAGAGTCGGCAGGGCTCTCCTCGCTCCGACGTGGAGGAGCGAGGCCCTCGCGCCGGTCAGGCGCCACAGCAGCCGATCGATCGGAGCGAGCACGACAGCGCTGAAGTTGCCAAACCAGGCGTGCCGGCTGAGGCGCGCCAGGAGCCTGCCGTAGGCGCTCACGCGGGTGATGATAACCGCGGGGTTGCGCGCGAAGACCCCGCCCCGAGCTGGCGGGCGGGACTGCGTCGAGCGCCGCGATCTGACGATCGAGGACGTGCGCGATGTCGCCGACGCCTTCGCCCGGCTGCGCGACGACGACGAGGGCGCGGCGGCGACGCTCCGGCGCCTCTCCTCGCAGTAGCGCAACTACCAGCGCGGCTATCGCAAGGGCGTCAAGCGCGGGAGGGCTCATATGGATGAGCGTTTGTCAAGGGCAGGGGTCGAATGTCCGAGCGAGCGGTTGGGGTTGGCAAGGCGGCGCAGGCGGTTGCCGGGGCAGACACTCCCGCCCCCGGCGCGCCCGTGACGCCTATGCCCGCGGGATTTCTCCGGGGCCTCTGGCTCCAGTAGGAGCTCAGGTGCCCAGTCTCAAGGTCCATCTGGGCGATCACGACTAGCGGGTCGACACGTCGGTCTGCGCCGAGGCGAGCCAGGCGAGGTACTGGCGAACCTTTGAGACGTAGGTCCGCCGGGTTGGGCAGCCAGCGGGGCCGTCGCGAGGGCAATGACGTAGGCGTCGAGCACCGCCGCGAACGGCTGGGGCAGCTCGAGCGCCGCGCGGCCTGGAGGCCGTGACGCTACGGTCGTCGTGTTCTCTGAAGTCGATTCGTCCGGCTGCGGTGCGGTCTGCCGCGTGTTCTCTTGTGAACTGGATCGGAAAGTGGCGCACTGCTGAGGGCACTTTCTGGCGCAGCCTGTTGGCCCACAGGGAGGCTGAGCCGGCGCTCCGGATCCTGTCTCGGCCTTGAGGGATGGTCGGCTACCTCAGCCGTCTTGCCTCGTCCGCTTCGGCGGCCCGTTCAGCCTTGGGAAGCTCCCGAGCGGCGAGCGCCGCGGTGAGCAAGTCTTGGCCATGAGGAACAACGGAACCGAAAGTCACGATAAGCCCTCTGGGGCCGGGCTTGGCCCGGAGATCGCCGGCACCGAGGTGGAGCTGTTCGGCGGTTTTGGGCTCTCCACCTGTTGCCGTGGGTGACTGAATCGTTCCGGTCATTGTCGGGGGCTGGGTGGGCAGTGGCCGCCGCGGTCGAGAAGGGCGACGTGGTCGGCGTCGTGATCGGGCAGGGTGAAGTCAGGAGCGGGGTCTCCAGGCTGAAGCATGGCCAGGAAGCGTAGGACCTGCTGCGAACCGCATGGGCCCGGAGGGAGAGCCCCGTGGGTGCTGCGCCCGAGGATCGTCCGGGTACAGGCTGGCCCCCACTGCGCTGTCGGGCTGGACTTCCCTTCGGTCTCACGCTCAGTAGCTGAGCTGGGCCACCGTGGAGGTCATCATCTCGGTCACCACGACGCTCGTGCGCAAGGGGAGCACGCGGTGCGCCATGCAGGCCGGTGTCGGCAGGATGCACACGGACTCGCTCTCCAGCGTCGTGTACCCCTCGTCGAACGTAACTCGCACGAGCGCGTTCAGCACGTCGGGTGATCCGATCGAGGAGCTGATCAGCCAGGCTCCTCGCTGTCCGCTGCTCGCCGGGTCGAATGCCAGGTGCAGGAGCCCGATCTTCTCTCCTTCGTGCGGCGTCAGCGCGAACCATGTGATCCCGCCGCCTGCGCCGATCCGCCCGAACGTCCCGGCACCGGACCGAGGCGAGCCCAGGAGCACGAACCACAGCCCGCCGGGGCCGGGCACCAAGCCGACCGGGGTGGCGCCACGCTCAGGAGGAACGCTGAACTGCGTGGCCGTTCCGGCCTCACGGTCGATCCGCAGGATGCTGCTCGACCTGTCCTGGCTCACGTAGATCTCACCGCTCTCGGGGTGCACGGCGACGAAGATCGGCTGGGGCAGCGCGTCGTGCAGCGTGAAGTCACCTTCGTCGATGTGGCTGATGACGAGGACCTGGTTGCCATCCTTGAGCGACACGCACAGGTAGTCCCCGTACTCGCCGACGTAGTGGGGCCCTTCCCACCGTCCGGGATCGAGATCGTGCGAACGATCGTCGGCGCAGCCGCGAGGTCCGCGGCCGAGTCTATCAGGAGCAGCAGGTTGGCGCCTTGCAGGGTCGCCCAGATGTGACCGGGATAGCGCGTGGACTGCGCCAGGCCGTGCAGCATCGAGTCGGGCTCATGGATCGGGAAGGCACAGGCCTCGATGATCTGCTCCGTGCGCTGGTCGAGCCCGATCTTCACGAGCGTGCTGGGCGACATCTGCGACAGCGCGAGCACGGGGAGGCCCGGCACCTGGACGATCTCGTGCGTCTGCCGCGCTTCGTGCAGCTTGTGCTCGGTGATCGTCCTCGTCACGCCGTCCTCACGTCACCTGGAGCGGGTTGAGCTTTCCGCGCAGGTCTACGTCCAGGCTCTCGAACAACGACCAGCAGGAGATCGGCATCTTCTGCACCTGAAGCGCCTTCCCGCCCCACTTCGACCACGAACCAACATTGAGCGCTCCTGCCTTGAGATCGATGCTGAAGCTCGCGGTGTGCACAGCGGGATCATCATGCGCTTCGAACGCAAAGTGGTCGCCCATGGACAACCTGTCCACGGTCCGCTTGTAGATGTTCGCCAGCAGGGTGCCGTCCTTGCACGCGGACAGAGAGGTCAACCCCACCAGAGGAGGCGCCGGCTTTGCCTCCCGATTGTTCACCAACCAGAAGTTTCCGTCGTGAGTGGATTGATCTCCCAACACGCCGGGCGAGTGCTCCATCCACCTCGGTGTCGGGCGCTTGCCTTGGATGCAGCTCAGGACCGAGGCATGCGTGGCACACGCCAGACCCTGCGGCCTGAAGGCCCACACGTAGTACGGATCGACATCGATGCCGGTGTACACAGCCCACGGAGCCGGTACGTAGCACGTCTGGTTTGCTTGCGACACGCAAATCTCAGGTGAAGACCGAAGTGCCGCGTACACGATCGAGCAGTAGTGGTCTGCCCCGCCCATGAGGTTGGCCGGCATCGCATCCCCGTCAGGATCCTCAGGTAGTGGCTTCGCCGGAGGGGTGACAGCTCGAACGTTCACCACGCCGGCCCTGGTCTGGGGCCACCAGTTCCCGATCTTCACCTCGTTCTTTGCCTGGTCCAACTCGAACAGCTTGATGCTGCCGATCGTCTCCGCGGGGTCATTCGTCGTCGTGTAGACCCAGGAGGTCTCCCCGTCCTTTGGGAGCGACCAGACGTCTGACCAGGCCTTCTCGCCGTTCATCATCGTCATGTCGAAGCTCTTCACAGGCGACGGCGTGACTCTTCCGTGCTCGAAGTCACCGTTGTACGAGGCCAACCACTGCTGGCAGAAGAAGAGGTCGTATGTTGGCTTGAGCGAGCCCAGGGAGCCCTTTGGAGCCGTGACTGCGAACCTGCGACCACGTCCCTCGTACCCGGATTGGAGCTTCGTCCAATCAGCAGCCTCGAGCGAGCTCCTCCCGGTCGCACCGTAAAGGTTCTGGTCGAAGCCCAGGAAGACGTACAGCCCCCGATGCCGAGCAACCGGCTTGATCTCGCTCAGGAAGTCGAGCATCTGCTTGTTGCCGTCGTTCCACAGGTCAGGGAGCGCGTGCGCCTTCGCCTTCAGATTTATCACCAGGCCGTGGATGTTCTCGAAACCGTTGTTGTCCTTGTACCTCGTGTTGAGGACCGAAGCCTCACGCATCCGTTCGTCCAGCAACTGCATGTGAGCAAGTGACGCCAGCGCCGCGTTGGCGGCCATCGAATCGGCGTACGTCCTGCAGAAGATGCCGAGGATCTCCGGCCACTTCTCATGGCCCTGGTTCTTTGACTCCTTCAGCCAGGCCTTTGTCGTCCACTTGTCGTACAGGTTGGAGACTTTGTCGAAGGCGCCGGTGATCTGTGTCAGATCTCCCACGAGGTTGGTCTGGTAACCATCAAGATAGGTCTCCAGGGCCGCAGCATCCATGTTGTCGATGGCGTCGCCCACCAAGGGTGCCTTCAGATGGTTGAGCAACACCGGTCGCATCCGGTAGATCGTTGTGGCATATTCTTCGACCTCATCGTAGTTCGCTTCGGTGTGCTGGAGGGCAACCTCTGCGTTCAAACCCCTCATTGCCTCTACGATTTGATCTTTCAGCGAGGGTTGCTTCGGGCCGAAGAAGGTCAAGAGCTGACCGATGATGGTGAAGACTGCGCCGAACACGGCACCATACGGTCCTGCACCGGCGGACAAGCTGCCGAGCATCTGTACGCCGGCGGCGCAGATATCCATGATCGCTGCGCTGCCGTTCATGTAGTCGCCCTTTTGGAAGGCGCTGGCAGCTGTGAGCACACCCTTTGTGAGGTTGGGCAGGTTCTTGCCTATGGAGTCAGTGACGTCTTTCGCGTACTTCTTGGCGTCTGCGCTCGCGTTCGTGTCTGCCAGTGTCAGGACCGCACTGTCGTACTCTGCTTGTATTGCTTGCACGGTGCCCGCCAATGCGCCCCCTTGCTCCCCCATGCTGTCCTGTGCGTGGGTCAGGAGTACTTGCAGGTATTGGTCGACCTTCTCGAGTTGGGCGTCGTTTCCCACGGAACTCTCCTCTTGTCCGGTTGCCCGAATCGCGAGCGACACGGAACCCAGCCGCCGTTGGTTGTCCACCGTACAACAGATCCAGCCGGCGTGCCCCCGCCGCGTCGGGCTCCCCAACCCGATGTTGACTACTTCCCCCGGATAAACGGGGTCAGTGCCGAAGGCCTGTGGGGCGGCATCCGAGGGGTGAGATCGACGCGCGCTCGAGATGCCCGCCGGGGGTGGACGCAGGTCAGTGGGCGTAGTGGTGGTAGGTGTCGAGGTTGTAGGCGAGGATCGCCCACCCGGTCCAGGTCTGCTGGCCCTCAT
>JACDHG010000169.1 GCA_013821195.1 Propionibacteriales bacterium | reverse complement strand
GGGCGGACGTGTCGACGCAGGACATGGTGCTCGACATCGGCCCGCAGCACCCGGCGACCCATGGCGTCCTCCGCCTCAGGCTCACCCTGGAGGGGGAGCGCATCCTCGACTGCGAGCCGATCGTGGGCTACCTGCACCGCGGCGTGGAGAAGCTGTTCGAGGTCCGCGACTACCGCCAGATCATCGTGCTGGCGAACCGGCACGACTGGTTGAGCGCGTTCTCCTCCGAGCTCGGCGTGGTGTTGGCGGTGGAGCGAATGCTCGGCATGGAGGTGCCGGTGCGCGCGGTGTGGGCGCGCACCCTGCTCGCGGAGCTGAACCGGGTGCTCAACCATCTGATGTTCCTGGGCTCGTCCCCACTCGAGGTCGGTACGATCACGCCGACCTTTGACGCGTTCCGTGAGCGCGAGACCGTCCAGCGGGTGATGGAGGAGTTGTCCGGCGGCCGGATGCACTACATGTTCAACCGGGTCGGCGGGCTCAAGGAGGACCTGCCGGCCGGCTGGCTGGACCGCACCGGTGCCGCTGTTGCCGCCGTCCGCCGTCGCCTCCCCGACATCGAGCGGCTGATCTTCGACAACGAGATCTTTCGTGCGCGCACCCAGGGCGTCGGCGCGCTGGCACCGGAGTTGGTCTCGGCGTACGGCGTGTCCGGGCCGATCGCGCGCGCCTCCGGTGTCGACTTCGACCTGCGTCGCGATGACCCCTACCTGGCCTATCCCGAGCTCGCCGCGGACGGTGTGCTCCGGGTGGTGACCGGAGTCGACGGTGACTGCTTTGCGCGTTTCGGCGTCCTGCTGGAGCAGGTCGAGGTCTCCCTCGACCTCGCCGACGCCTGCCTGGACCGGCTGCGTTCGTTGCCGTCGGGACCGATCAACCAGCGGCTGCCCAAGAGCCTCAAGGCGCCCGAGGGTGCGACCTACGCGTGGACCGAGAACCCGCTCGGGATCAACGGCTACTACCTCGTCTCACGCGGCGACAAGACGCCGTGGCGGCTCAAGCTGCGCTCCGCGTCGTTCAACAACATCGCGGTGCTGCCCGAGGTGCTCACCGGCTGCGTGGTCGCCGACATGACCGCGATCCTCGGCTCGATGTTCTTCGTCGTCGGCGACATCGACAAGTGACGCAGGCCCGTGAGCAGGGCCGTCACTGCGTGCGGGATCCCTGGGCTGCGCCGCCCTCGTCGTCGTTGCCCTCGTCCTCGTCGTCCGCACCGGCGCCGGGCACCTTGCAGGCCCGCTCGAGCAGCAGTCCCGCGACCATGAGCAGCAGCGCGGCCACCGCGGCCAGTGCCGAGCGCACCACCCGTTGCCGCGGCAGCGGTATCTGCAACTGATCGAGGAACTGCGCGCCGAAGCCGAGATAAGCACCCGCGACGAACACCCCCACGACCGCCGACGCCTTGGCGAGGACGAGGTAGTTCACCGCACGATGCGGGTCGAGATAGCTGCGGCGCCGGTGCAGCGTGTGCCAGGTGCTCCACGCCGTACCCCCGAGGACGGCGGCGGCGAACACCAGCAGCAGCACCGAGGACCACGGCACCGTCGGAGCGGTGCGGTTCGTGCGCTCCAGCAGCGGGACGAGGAACCAGCCGAGCACCGCACCGGCGACGCCGAGTGCCGTCAGCAACGCGAACGACGTGGGCTGGAGCCGGCCCGGCTGGTGGTTCAATGCGGATCCGTCACGGCGCTGGCACGACACTGGGGTCACGGCAGCTCGAGCTCGAGGTCGTCTCGCCGGCGCACACCGTCGGCGTCCAGCTTGCCGAGCAGGTCGCTCACGCTGCCGGCGCCCGGGATCTCAGCGTCCGGGTCGAGGTCGGCCCACGGCTGGAGCACAAAGGCCCGGTCGCGCGCGCGAGGGTGCGGCAGCATCAGGTCGGCGTCGTCGGCCCGCCGGTCGCCGAGCACGATCAGGTCGACGTCGAGCGTGCGGGGCGCATGCAGTTCTGCGCGCTCGCGGTCGAAGGCGTCCTCGACCGCCTGGCAGCGTTCGAGCAGGGTGTGCGCGGACAGCATGGTGTCGATCAGGAGTACGGCGTTGAGGAAGTCCGGCGCACCCTCGGGGCTGTCCACCGGCGCGGTCTCGTAGACCGGGGACGCGGCGACGATGTCGACCTCCGGGGTGTCGGCGAGCGCGGTCACGGCTCCCTGCAGATATGCGAGGCGGTCGCCGAGGTTGCTGCCGAGGGCGAGCACCGCGCGGCGGAGGGGATGCACATCCCCGGTGAGGGTGTCGCTGTCGACGATGTGCGGGTTCGGGGTCTCGGTCACGGTCGTCTCCGGTGGATGGTCAGGGTGACGTCGTCGAACGGCACCTCGATCGGGGCCTGCGGCTTGTGCACGGTGACCTCGACCTCACGCACGAGCGGGTCGGCCAGGCACACATCGGCCACACGTTGAGCCAGCGTCTCGATCAGGTCGACCGGGTCGGCCTCGACCACCGTGCAGACCTGCTGGCTCACCCGACCATAGTCGACGGTCTCTGCGAGGTCGTCGGCCCGTCCCGCCGCGCGGGTGTCCAGGCCCAGCACCACGTCGACGCCGAACTCCTGGCCGTCGCGGCGCTCGTGCTCGAACACGCCGTGCTGCCCGCGCGCCCGGATTCCTCGTACGGCGAGCCGGTCGAGCGCTGGATCGATCGACATCCGCGACCCCTTCGCTACTCACCGTCTCGGTCCGACTCCTCTCCCGACAGTACCGGCGAGGCGTGGTGGATCCACAACCGCCAGCCGTCGGTGGAACGCCGGAAGACGTTGGTCGTGACCGCTTTCCCGCCCGCGAATCCCTCTGTCGGCGAGCCCTCACCGGCCGCCAGCACGTTCTCCGTGCAGGTGACCGACGCCACGTCCCCCAGCACCGACACCGACACGTCGGTCAGGATGAACTGGATGTAAGGAGTGTTCGCCATCACCACCGCCCAGGATCGGCGGACGGCGGACACGCCGACCACCGGGCTCCAGCCGGGGTGGATGCACACGGCGTGGCCCCGCGAGACCCACACCTCTTCCATCGCGTCGAGGTCACCGGCCTCGAACGCTGCATAGAACCGGCTGTTCACCGACAGCACCGCTCGTTCGGGGTTTGCACCGGCACGGACCGGATCCGTCACCGGCTCGACTCCGCCCAGCGGGCGACCACCCGCACCGCGTCCGCCGTCGCCGCGACCTCGTGCACGCGCACGCACCACGCCCCGGCCGCCGCCGCCAGCGTGGAGATCGCCGCCGACGCATCGTCGCAGCAGGTGGTCGGTCTCGGCTTTCCGGTCACGGGGTCGGCCAGCAGCGCACCGAGGAAGCGCTTGCGCGAAGCAGCGACCAGCAGCGGTTGGCCCAGTGCGTGCAGTGCCTCGAGCCGCGCCAGCAGCGCCCAGTTGTGTGGCGCCTGCTTGGCGAAGCCGAGGCCTGGGTCCAGCACGAGGTGCTGCGGGTCGATGCCGGCGGACACCGCGGCGTCAACCCGCGGCTCGAGCTCGCGCACAACCTCGGCCACCACGTCGTCGTACTCTGCCCGCTGTTCCATCCGCTGGGCGTGGCCGCGCCAGTGCATCAGCACGTACGGCGCCCCCGCCGCCGCCACGGTCGCCAGCATCTCGGGATCGGCGAGGCCGCCGGATACGTCGTTGACGATGCGGGCACCGGCGTCGAGCGCTGCCCGGGCGACACCGGCGCGCATCGTGTCGACCGAGACGGTGGCACCGGCGTTCGCCAGCGCACGTACGACGGGCAGGACACGTCGCAGCTCATCCTCGACCGGTGGCCGGACGGCGCCGGGCCGGGTGGACTCACCGCCCACGTCGAGCAGGTCGGCACCGGAGTCCAGCAGCCGCAGACCGTGCTCGATCGCTGGTCCCGGCTCCAGCCAGAGCCCGCCGTCGGAGAAGGAGTCCGGCGTCACATTGACCACGCCCATGACCAGGCAGCGCCCGGGCGTCGGCAACCCGGTCACGGCGCGCGGCGGTCCGGCGTACACGCGCTCACCCTAATGCGGGCGCACTGGTCGGGCTCGCCCCGGGGACTTGACCTGCCTGGCTCGCCCTGGCGCGGGGGCCCTCGCGCAAAGATCCGCGGTCGGCCGGCGTCAGCCGATGATCAGGCTCATCGCCTCGGCCCGGGTCGCCGCATTGCGCAGCTGGCCACGAACGGCGCTGGTGACCGTCTTGGAGCCGGGTTTGCGCACGCCACGCATCGTCATGCACAAGTGCTCGCACTCGATCACGACGATGGCCCCGCGGGGGGTCAGGATGCGCATCAACGCGTCGGCCACTTGAGTGGTGAGGCGTTCTTGCACCTGCGGGCGGCGCGCGAAGACGTCGACGAGGTGCGCCAGCTTGGAGAGCCCGGTGATGCAGCCGTCCTCGCTCGGGATGTAGCCGACGGAGGCCAGACCGGTGAACGGCACCAGGTGGTGCTCGCAGATCGACCACACCTCGATGTCCTTGACCAGCACGAGCTCGTTGTGACCGAGGTCGAACGTCGTGGCGAGGACGTCGTCGGCGCTGCGCCGCATCCCCGCGGTCATCTCCTCGAAGGCACGCGCCACCCGGGCCGGGGTCTCTCGCAACCCCTCGCGGCTGGGGTCCTCCCCGATCGCCGCGAGCAGCTCACGTACGGCGGCCTGGGCGCGCGTGTGGTCGAACGGCGGGATCGGGTCGCGCGGTCCTTCGCTGATCGGGTCGACCAAGCGGGGCTCAGCTCCCCGGCAGCGGCGGCGGGTCCGTCCCACCGCGAACGCCCGGCGGCGAGACGTCGCCGTGCACGTCACCGTCCGGGCCCGGTGCGACCACCAGCCCACCTTCGGGCTCGGAGCCGTTGACCGACCCGATCGGTGAGTCGACCGGCGGGACCGAGGAGGGCACCCGCGTCGGTGAGCCGGTCCAGGCGGGCCGGGGCTTGCGCTGGCGCAGCGGCAGGAAGACCTGCGCCACCTCCGCCTTGTCGAGGGTCTCCTTCTCCAGCAGCGCGAGCACCAGGTCGTCGAGGACGTCGCGGTTGTCGTTGAGGATGTCGAAGGCCTCCTGGTGGGCGGTCGAGATCAGCGTCTTGACCTCGCCGTCGACGACGGAGGCAACGTTCTCGGAGTAGTTTCGGGTGTGGCCGATGTCGCGGCCCAGGAACGGCTCGGCGTTGTTCTCGCCGAACTTGATCGCGCCGAGCCGCTCGGTCATGCCAAATTGCGTGACCATCGCGCGGGCCAGCTTGGTCGCCTGGTCGATGTCGTTGGCCGCCCCGGTCGTCGGGTCGTGGAAGACCAGCTCCTCGGCGGCGCGCCCGCCCATCATGTAGGCCAGCTTGTCGAGCATCTCGCTGCGGGTCGTGGAGTACTTGTCCTCCTCGGGCAGCACCATCGTGTAGCCCAGCGCCCTCCCGCGCGGCAGGATCGTGACCTTGTGCACGGGATCGCCTCCCGGCATCGCCGCGGCGACGAGGGCATGGCCACCCTCGTGGTAGGCGGTGATCTTCTTCTCCTTCTCGCTCATCAACCGGGTGCGCTTCTGCGGGCCGGCGATGACCCGGTCGATAGCTTCGTCGAGCGCGTGGTTGTCGATCAGCTTGGCGCTGTTGCGGGCGGTCAGCAGCGCAGCCTCGTTGAGCACGTTGGCCAGGTCCGCACCGGTGAAGCCCGGCGTACGGCGGGCGACCGCGCGCAGATCGACGTCGTCACCCATCGGTTTGCCGCGCGAGTGCACCTCGAGGATCTGGCGGCGCCCGTTGAGGTCCGGGGCGTCGACCGTGATCTGGCGGTCGAAGCGTCCTGGCCGCAGCAACGCGGGGTCGAGTACGTCGGGTCGGTTGGTGGCAGCGATCAGGATGACGCCGCCGCGCACGTCGAAGCCGTCCATCTC
>JACDHG010000011.1 GCA_013821195.1 Propionibacteriales bacterium | reverse complement strand
CGTGACTCCGTGGAGTGACGCCGACCACGCTTGTAGGGTGTCAGCGTGACTTTCGCACGTGACACCGAGCTGTCGCTGCTCGCTGCGGTCTCGCTCGTGAACTCCGCGGAACCGCCCGGCACGCTCACCTCGCGGGCCGCTCTCGAGGAGTTCTGGACGCGCTCCGGCTACATCGGCCGCCACGACCGCGACGAGGACGAGCTGGCCGACGGACGTGCGCTGCGCCCGCGCCTGCGCGAGCTGCTCACCGCCGAGCGCGACAGCGCAGTGGTGATCGTCAACGACCTCGAGCGAGCCGATGCGACGCCGAAGCTCGTCCGGCACGACGATCTCGACTGGCACCTGCACGTCGTGGACCCGGAGAGACCGCTGACCGAGCGGATCGCCGCTGAGAGCGCGATGGCGATGATCGACGTCATCCGGACAGACGAGATGTCGCGGCTGGGTGTCTGCTCCCAGGACGACTGCCAGGGCATCGTGCTCGACCTCTCCCGCAACCGCTCCAAGATCTTCTGCGGCACCTCCTGCAGCAACCGAGCCGCCGTCGCCGCCTACCGCGCCCGCAAACGCTGATTGCCTTTTGCCCCTGCCGCCGCCACAGTTACCCACGCAGAGCACCGACCCCCGGAGGAATCCTGACCCGTGGCCGCGCCCGACCGCACCCGCCTTCCCCTCGACGTCGACACCACGGCCCGGCCGATCCATCCGGTCCGGGCGGACGCCGGGTCACCGAACGTCGTGGTCGTGTTGATCGACGACATGGGGTTCGGAGCTTCGACGGCGTACGGCGGGCCGTGCGAGATGCCGACTGCGCAGCGGCTGGCCGACGAGGGGCTGCGCTACAGCCGCTTCCACGTCACGCCCCTGTGCTCGCCGACCCGGCAGGCGCTGATGACCGGCCGCAACCACCACTCGGTCGGGATGGGGGTGACGGCGGAGATGTCGACGCCGGAGCCGGGCTACCACGGCTACCGCCCCGCTAGCGCCGCGACCATCGCGCAGATCCTAAGCGGCAACGGCTACTCCACCGCGGCGTTCGGTAAGTGGCACCAGACCCCGCCGGTGGAGGTCAGCGCGTCGGGTCCGTTCCACCGGTGGCCGATGGGCGAGGGCTTCGACTACTTCTACGGCTTCATGGGCGCGGAGATGAACCACTGGTACCCGCAGCTCTACCAGGGCCGGTACCCCATCGAGCCCGACCGGCTGCCCGAGGAGGGCTACCACCTCTCGGAGGACCTGGTCGACAAGGCCATCGAGTGGGTCGAGAACCAGCAGGCCATCACGCCGGACCGGCCGTTCTTCACCTATGTGGCGCTCGGCGCGACGCACGCGCCGTTCCACGTAGCTCCCGAGTGGCGCGACAAGTACGCCGGTCGCTTCGACGCGGGCTGGGACGCCCAGCGTGAGGCCACCCTGGCCCGGCAGAAGGAGCTCGGCGTCGTGCCCGCGTCGGCCGAGCTGGCGCCGTGGGCGGAGGGTGTGCCGCGCTGGGAGGAGCTCGACGAGACCGAACGCCGAGTCGCGGCCCGGTTCATGGAGACCTACGCCGGCTTCGCGGAGCACGCGGACGTGCAGGTCGGCCGGTTCATCGACGCCCTCGAGGACCGCGGCATGCTCGACGACACGCTGGTCTTCTACCTGCTCGGCGACAACGGCGCGTCCGGCGAGGGCGGCCCGCGCGGCACGTTCCGCGAGCACCTGGTCGGTCACGGCATCCAGGACGACACCGCGGACATGGCGGCCCGGCTCGACACCCTGGGCGACCCCACGACGTACGCCATCTACCCCGTGGGCTGGGCGCTGGCGATGAACACGCCATACCCGTGGACCAAGCAGCTCGCGCACCTGGGCGGCACCCGCGACGGCATGGTCGTGCGCTGGGGCAACGGCATCGCCGCGCGGGGCGAGGTCCGGCACCAGTGGCACCACGTGATCGACGTGCTGCCGACCATCCTTGAGGCGGCCGGGCTGCCCGTGCCCGAGACGTACGGCGGCGTCGCGCAGCAGCCCGTGGAGGGCACCAGCCTGCGCTACTCCTTCGACGACCCGGACGCGCCGGACCGGCGCACCACGCAGTACTTCGAGATGATCGGCAACCGGGCTGTCTACCACGAGGGCTGGACGGCGGTGACCCGCCACGGCACGCCCTGGGAGATGGTCGACACGCCCAAGCGTCCCTTCGAGGAGGACGTCTGGGAGCTCTACGACCACGTGTCCGACTGGAGCCAGGCGCACGACCTCGCCGGGGCGCAGCCCGATCGGCTGCGCGACCTCCAGCAGGTCTTCGACCGCGAGGCCGAGAAGCACCACGTGCTTCCGCTCGACGACCGGGTCACCGAGCGCGAGAACCCGGAGGTGGCCGGCCGGCTCGACCTGCACCAGGGCCGCTCGACGCTGAGCTTCGGCCGGCGCGCGGGCCGGCTCACCGAGGAAGCGGCGCCCAACGTCAAGAACCGCTCGCACGTGATCACCGCCGACCTCGAGGTGCGCACGGGGACCAACGGCGTGGTCGTCGCGCAGGGCGGGCGGTTCGGCGGGTGGTCGCTGTACTGCGTCGACGGCGTGCCGACGTACGCCTACAACTTCGTCGGCCGCGACCTGACCACCGTGCGCGCTTCTGAGCCGATGGCGCCGGGGCGGCACGACCTCGTCGTCCGGTTCGCCTACGACGGCGGGCCGCCCGGCAGCGGCGCCGAGGTCGTGCTCGAGGTCGACGGCGCGACCGTCGCCTCGGGCCGCATCCCGGCCACGACGGCGTACTACTTCTCCTTCGACGAGACCTTCAACGTCGGCGTGGACCGCGGCACGCCGGTCACCGACGACTACCGACCCGTGCACAACCGTTTCGAGGGGGTCATCCACCGGGTGCGCTTCGACCTGGCGGACGTCGCTGACCCGGGGCCCGACGAGGGCCGGGAGCGCGCTGTCATGGTCCACCAATGATCTCGTCGTGACTGGGTGCTGCTCCCCGTCGCGCGACGACGGCGGCCGCGTGCTCTGTGCGGACGCGCGGCCGCCAGCACGAAGCGAGGGCCGGGCGGAGGGTCTGGTGACCTTGGGCGGTGGACCCACCCTGGTCGGCAGCGACGACCCTGATCACCCAGAGGAGTGGCCGGTGCGGGAGGTCGTGGTCGCGCCCTTCCGGATCGCGAGGTGCGCGGTCAGCAACGCAGACTTCGCCGCGTTCGTCGCGGCGACCGGGCACCGGACCGAGGCGGAGGAGTACGGCTGGTCGTTCGTGTTCGGCGGCCTCCTCCCCGACGACTTCCCGCCCACGCGCGGGGTCGCCGCGGCACCGTGGTGGCGGGAGGTGCACGGCGCCGACTGGGCCCACCCCGAGGGCCCGCACTCGTCCATGGCCGACCGGCCCGACCACCCTGTGGTGCACGTCTCCCGCCGGGACGGCGAGGCGTACGCCGCGTGGTGCGGAGCCCGTCTGCCCACCGAGGCAGAGTGGGAGCACGCCGCCCGAGGAGGCCTCGTCGGAGCCCCGTTCCCATGGGGCCACGACCTCGAGCCGGGCGGCGGGCACCGGATGAACGTCTGGCAGGGGACCTTCCCCGGCGAGGACACCGGCGCCGACGGTTGGCGCGGGACCTGCCCCGTCGACGCCTTCGAGGCTAACGGCCACGGTCTGCACAACACGACGGGCAACGTGTGGGAGTGGTGCGCGGGCGCGTGGTCCGACGTCGACACGACCGATGCGCTGGGCGGCGTCAGCCGGGGTGGTTCCTACCTGTGCCACGCCTCGTACTGCCGCCGCTACCGCGTGTCGGCGCGCCAGGCGCATGCCGCCGACTCGACGACAGGCAATCTGGGGTTCCGGCTCGCGGCCGACGCCTGAGCGTCAGCGCGTGGCCACGCCCAGCATGGCCACCGCGCCGAGCAGCAACACGCCCAGGACCAGCCCGAGCCCGGCAGCGCCGGTGCGGCGGTCGTGGCTGAGCCAGACGAAGGCGACCGTTGCCGCCGTCCCCACCAGGGTGAGGGCCAGCGCGGCCCGCCCGACGTCGCGCGCGGCGAGGTGGGCGACGAGCAGACCGGCCGCGAAGAGGGAGAGAGCGGTACGCCGCCACGCGAGGAGCGTGCGCTCGAGCTGGTCGCCGGCGTCGTCCATGGTCAGAGGACCAGCACCACGAGTCCGACAGCGACGATCATGAGCACCACGGCCAGCCAGGCGAGCGCGGCCGTCCCGGGAAGCGGCCGTCGCAGACGCATCGCGCGCTCGGTGGCCGCCCAGCGCAGCCACGACACCCCAGCACCGAGCAGACCCAGCGCGACGAGGGTGGCGGCCAACGCGGACTGCAGGCCGTGCGGGCCGTCGAGCTCCACCGCGTCGAGGGCCACCCCGCCCGCCAGCAGGGCCAGCGACGTGCGGACCCAAGCCAGGAAGGTCCGCTCGTTGGCCAGGCTGAAACGAGGATCGGGGGTCGAACCGTGGCTATACACCCAGGCTGGCCACCGGGTGCGCCCCGGGCGCTCGTCGTCGGAAGTGCTCACCCGGTCACCGCTTCGACGTGCTCTAGTTGGCAGTGAACCACGGCCCGACCCTAGCGACCGGCTCGGTCCTGGCCGTCCTCAGGCGGCGACGATCAGCATATGGTGCGGATGCGTCGGCGGCTCGGGATCGTGGTCGGCGGGCACCGGCTCGACGATCGCGAGGTGGGAGTGGCGCGCGCGCAGGGTCGTGACCGCCGAGTGGACGGCAATGCCGGTCCAGAGGAGGTTCGAGCCCACGCTCGGCCACGCGCCGTACACCGCGCTGGCACTGCCGGCGAGGACGCCGGCGACGCCGTTCAGCGCGGAGTACCGGAGCGACGTCGCGTTCCACCGACCCTGGCTCAACAGGACGTAGGCGCAGATGCTGCCGATCGTCCCGATCCATCCCATGGCTGACGCGATCATCCCGTGTTCCTCGTTGTCCTCATACTCCGTCGACTGTCGGCCGGACAGGTTCCATGCTGGTGGCTGCGCGGAGTTAGCGCAATTGCAGTTCTGTTCACTCCGTATTTAGCATCGCTAATGTGAACATAGATCCGCGCAGGCTGAGGTTCCTCCTCGCCGTGGCACGGTTCGGCGGTGTTCTCGCAGCCGCTGACGAGCTGGCCGTGACGGCCTCCGCGGTGTCCCAGCAGATATCCAAGCTCGAGCGGGAGACAGGCCACGCGCTGCTTCGACGAGTGACCTCGGGCAGCGTGCTGACGCCTGCCGGCCTGGCCCTGGCCGAGGCGGCCGAGGACGTCGAGCGCGCGCTCACGGTGGCCCGCTCGCGGCTGGAGGACGCGGCGGCGGCGGTGAGCGGTGCGGTCCGCATCGGCGGCTTCCAGTCGTTCCTCGCCACGGTCTTGGCACCGGCGCTGCCGGACTGGCGCAACCGGTATCCCGCTCTTCGGTTCGAGACTGTGGAGGCGGACGAGGCGGACCTGACGCGGGCCCTGCGAACCGGCGCGCTCGACGCCGTCGCCGTCGAGCTCGACGCAGGTGAGAGCTATACGCCGCCGCGGGGGACCACCGACGTACCGCTCCTCGACGAGCCGTGGAAGCTCATCATCCCATCGGGCGCCCTTCTCAGCACTGACGTCATCGACCTGAGCCGGCTCGGGATGCCGTGGGTCGGTCTTGACCCCGCTGCCGCGAGCGCCAAGGCCATCCGCAGGGTCCGCCGCGAGCTGGGCGGTGAGGAGTCGACCCAGCACACCTTCTTCAGCTACCAGAACGCGCTCGCGCTCGTTGCCGCCGGCGAAGGGGTCACGCTGGCACCCGCATTGGCCCTGGAGTCTCTCCCGACCCAGGGCGTGGACCTCCTCGACGTCCCGGGCCTGGGCATGCGTCGCGTCGTGCTGCGCCACCTCACCCGGAGCCGCACCGCCAGCCCCACCCTCGCCACCGCCTCCGCCCTGATCCGCGAGGCTGCGGCGGCGTTCTCATACGAATCCTCTGGCATGTGATCCTCGAGGGCACGGCAGACAAGAGCCAGGTGTTGAACGGCAGCACCGTTGCTACCTGAACGTCCTGGTACGCATCAGGGACTCGGATCCAGGACCCGCTGGCCATGCTCGCCGACGTCTTTGATCAGTTCACGATGAATGGACGGAGCCTGTCGGCCACTCGCCCGCAGGGCGATCAGGTCGATGTCAGTCCTGGGGCCGACCCTCGGACGGGGGGCTTTCGGGGTGCACCATCACCGCGGCCGACCAGAGAGACGTAGGGCGACTCGGCGTCTCGGATACCTCGGCCGCCAGCAGCCACAGGACGGACAGCTCAGCAGCGGCGACCCCGGACCCGGTGACTGCCTGCAGATCGCGCGCGGGCACCGTCCTCGCCTACACCCAGCGGGCCGATGGCACGCGCGCCGCGCCGGGTTCACCCATGATGCGCGCGCAATCCTCGTCATACTTGGCAGGCAACCGTTTGCTTAGTCCACCACGTGCGCTGACGAGCCCGCAAGTGAGCTGTGACCTGCGAAAGCGTCTTGCGCCCCGGGGAGTCGCGCTCTCTGCACGTCCGCGCAGGGTTCGATCGGGGAGCGCCAGCCGGCATCGAGCAGCCCCCGTTGCGGCTATAGCGCACGACGAGCGTCGATCACACGGCCGTGCGACACGTCGGGGGTCCGGTCAGTTCGCTCTGACAGAGTCAGGCGGCGCATCGGCCACGGGCGGGTCGAGCGGGTCCTGGGCCCGAAGCCACCGGATGAAGGCGGAGGCCTCGCCGCTGAGCGGGCTGGCGTCGTCGCGACGAAGGACGTAGTGGTCCTGGCGCATGCGCACCGACGCATCGTTGGCGACGTGCACGTCGCCGGCCCGGACGGCGCGCCGGACGAAGCGTTCTGGCAGGAACGCCCAGTACGAGCTGCCCGCCACGACCTCCAGCGCTGCGACCGAGGTGTCCACCGTGAGGACGCGCGGTGGTGCCTCACGGTACGAGTCGTCGCCGGGCATGACGCGTCGCCACAGGTCGTCGAAGCCGAGGAGGTGCACGCGGCCGTGTGGGAGGAGGTCGCTGACGGTGTCCATCGCGCCGTGGGCGTCGAGGAGCTGCGGTCCGTAGATCGCGACCGCCGTGTCGTCGTGCAGCTTTGTCGAGACGAAGCCGGGCCACGCGCCGTTGCCCTGCCGGATCTCGAGGTCGATTTCGGAGGGAGGCAGCGCGTCGGCCCAGATGGCGCTGACGAGCTTCAGGTCGATGTGCGGGAACGACGCGCAGAAGTCGGGCAGCCGGGGAGCCAACCAGGTCGTGGCGTACGCGATCTGGACCCGCACGGTGAGGCTGGCCCGCTCGGTCCCCCCGAACAGGCCACTGGTGGCAGCGGAGAGGTCCTGGAAGACGTCGCGAATGGCGGGCAGGTAGGCCTCGCCCATCTGGGTCAGCCGCAGGCTGCGGGGCAGTCGCTCGAACAGCTGCACGCCGAGGTGAGTCTCGAGGGTCCGTACGCGCTGGCTGACCGCTGAGGGAGACAGGTGCATCTCCGCCGCGGCGGCGGCGAAGCCGAGGGACGCGCCGCCGCCTCATAGGCGTGCAGCCCTAGCAGGGGTGGGATCATGGAGACCATCTCGCTCCTTCGTGACGTGAGCCACACATTATGGACCCCTTGACCGCTCAGAGGAACGTTTGACGCCGTCCTCGGGCCCGTTTGAAACTGAGTGCTCCGACGCCTGAAGGAGCCCGAGATGACCGTGTCGCCCACCGCTGGCCCGCCCACCGCTGCCCGACCACCCCGAACGCCCACGAGGTGACCCTCCACGACCGCTACCTGGCGGTTCCGGTCGAGGGAGCGGTGGTGCGATGCCACTACGTGTGGCTGCGGGACAACTGCTGGTGCACCGAGTGCCGGGTGTCGCAAACCCAGGAGCGCAAATTGTGCACCGCGAGCATCCGGGCGGACATCGCTCCGGAGTCCGTCGCCCTCGACGACGATGGCACGCTCCGGGTCGCATGGAACGACGACCACGTCTCCGCCTACACGGCCGCGTGGCTGCGCACGCATGACTACTCCGACCAGGCGCGGGCCGACCGACGTCTCGAGCCCGTCCTGTGGGACGCGACCTTCTCCGTACCAACCTTCGAGCACGACGAGGTGCTGGGATCGCCGCAAGCTCAGATCGCCTACCTGGAAGCGGTCCGGGACTACGGCGTGGCGCTCGTGCGCAACACACCCTCCGTCCTCGGAGAGGTGGAGCGCTTCGCCCAGGAGATCGGCCACGTCCGCGAGACCGCGTTCGAGCGGATCCACAACGTCCGTCACGACCCCTCCGGCTACAGCGTGGCGCACACGCCCGCGGAGTTGATCCCGCACACCGACCTGCCGGGCTACCACTGGCCGCCGAGCATCCAGCTGCTGCACTTCCTCGTCAACGAGGCCACCGGGGGCGACAGCACCGTGACCGACGGATGGTCGGTGCTCGCCGACCTGCGCGCCGAGGACCCGGCTGCGTTCGAGAACCTATGCCGGGTGCCGGTGCCCTTCCAGGTCTTCAGCGACGACGAGGACACCTTCGCGACCGTTCCCATCGTCGAGCTCGACACCGACGGCCGCGTCCGGACCTTCCGCTTCTCCAACCACCTGGTGCAGCCGCTTGACACTCACTTCGACGACGTGGAGGCGTTCTACGCCGCCTACCGCAAGCTCGGCTTGATGATCGCAAGCGACCGCTACAAGGTGGTCTTTAAGACCTCGAGCGGCGACCTCCTCACCGTCCACGGGCACCGGGTGATGCACGGGCGGTTGGCCTTCGACCCCACCAGCGGCGCCCGCCACCTGCAGGACGTCTACATGGAGTACGACGACCTGATGGCGCGCCGCCGGGTGCTGCTCGGCACGCACAAGCCGATGCCGGCCGCGCCTGGTGTCGCGTGATCCGCAGGCCCACGGAAAGCCGCTCGTCCCAGGACCGGGCCGCTTCCGCCAGCTGGGGCAAGCGCGAGGACATGGTCGTTCACGGGACCGATCCGTACAACGCCGAACCGGCTCCGCACGCCCTCGCCAACGGTCATCTCACGCCCATCGACATGTTCTACACCCGCAACCACGGGCCGGTCCCGGACCTCGACCCGGAGACCTGGCGGCTCCGCGTCGACGGACTCGTGGCCACGCCGCTCGAGCTGACGAGGAAGGCGCTCCAGGAGGACTTCGAGCAGCGGACCGTCACCGCGACCCTGCAGTGCGCGGGCAACCGGCGCGCCGACCTCAACCTCGTGCGCCGCGTGCCCGGCGAGGACCTGTGGGGACCGGGCGCGACGTCCACCGCCACCTGGACCGGCGCCGCCCTGGCCGAGGTCCTGCGGGCCGCAGGCCTCCAGGGCGACGCTCGTCATGCCTGCTTCAGCGCCCCGGACCTGACCGGGCTGGCGCACCCTCCGCAGACCTACGGGTCGTCCGTCGAGATCCACAAGGCTCTCTCCGACGAGGTGCTGCTTGCCTGGCAAATGAACGGCCAAGCCCTACCCGCCGTGCACGGTGCACCGGGCCGGGTCGTGGTGCCGGGATACATTGGCGCCCGCAGCGTCAAGTGGCTCGACCGGGTTACCGGCTCACTGCACCCGTCGGACAGCTACTTTCAGGAGACGGCCTACAGGTTGCTCCCCGCCGACGGCACCCCCGGACCGGGGATCGGTATGTCGCTGGGGCCGGTCGCGTTGAGCTCCGCGATCCTGGTGCCCGCCGACGGCACTACGGTCCCCGTCGGCAGAACCGACGTGCAGGGCTACGCGTACGCTGGTGACCGGGGCATCGCGCGCGTGGACGTGTCGCTGGACGACGGCGCGACGTGGATCGAGGCGGCGCTGGACGACCAGGCAGGCCCCTGGACCTGGCGCCGGTGGCGGATACCGCTGCCGCTCCAGGAAGGGAAGGCGAGGATCAGCGCCCGAGCCTGGGACACCGCCGGCGCCACGCAGCCCCGGTCGGCCGGCGAGGTCTGGAACCCGAAGGGATACCTCAACATCTCTTGGGCCCGTGCCACGGTCATCGTCGTACCTGCCAAAGAACGGAGCCCGTCGGGACCCTCCGAGCTGCCCTAGCTGATAGATCTTGGGCGGCACCTGAGACGACCCTGATGGGGTCCGA
Organism: Propionibacteriales bacterium; assembly: GCA_013821195.1. Classification (GTDB taxonomy): domain Bacteria; phylum Actinomycetota; class Actinomycetes; order Propionibacteriales; family Nocardioidaceae; genus JACDHG01. The sequence continues at coordinate 16,786 of JACDHG010000011.1, read as the reverse complement.
TCAGAAGGAGGCAGCGCATGTCGATCTTGGGCGTCCCCAACGTCGAGGGTGCGTAGGCCCGGGCGAAGACCCGGCCAGCGCACCGGGTTTGCGCCCCAGCACCTCCAGGGGGCAACCCGCACTGGCAGCAAGCAATGCTGTCCGTCGGAGAAACGTGCCCGTGCGACGCGGTCCATATTTCGCAAGCGGCGACGTTGGTATGCTTCAAGGGCAAGACTCCGCGCGTGAGGTGGTATGAAATCCATGAGGTTTGCGTCTCTCCCCGGCAGAGAATGGAAGTCGGCGCTCATAGCTCCAGGACCAGCGGCGTGGCTCGCGCTTCAGCCGAATCAGAGATAAGTGCTTGACGTTGAGGTCGACTGGCACTGGTTTGAGAGATTCCATCAGGGACGCTAACGCGGCCTCGGACACCGATGAATATGCGTATGCCAAACTAATGTGTGGAGCAAAGCCAATCCGCGACTCCGGTAACTGGTACAGGTGACTGGGCCCGAGGATGGTGGACGCCGTATCACGTATAAGTTGGCGTAACTCCGTGAGAGGTTGTGTGGGAGCGACTGGTATAATAATCGAGTCCAGATCAACTTCGAGTCTTTGTGCGGTAAGTGTCGGTATCGGTTTCTGAGCAATCTGAGGAGCGAGTAGTTCGGTGATTGCGTCAATGCTCGTATTTTCGACTTCGTCGCTAAAAGCGATGCCCTGCAAAGTGACGTGGAGCCACTCCGCTTCTATTGTATCTAGCCCAGGTGTTTGCTTCATTTGCCCGTGATAGTTGCGAACTGCCGAATGTAACAACGATTCCTGCCCGAATGTAAGGTAGAAGGCCCACAGCTCGCGAGACGGAGACCACTCAGGCATGTCGATCCAATGATTGACGAGGCCAGCAGAAGACATGAACGGTTTATAATCCGTCGAGTAGCAGCTGCATTGTTACCCGGGGCCAAGCTGCGAGACCGCTAGCGACGTTGCGATCAAAGCTCCTGCGAAGTCCGGATGTTAATTGATCATCCGAAAGTGCTTGGAATCCCAGCCGCTCGTAGTAGGGAGCATTCCATGGAATGTCTGCGTAGTTGCTGAGCGTTAAGACAGGGTGCCTACGTATCTGGGCCCACGAGGCAGCGGCTTCGACTAACTGTTTCCCGAGCCGCTGGTGAGCGTGAGCCGGAAGGACCGCTAACTGGTCGACGTGAGCATTTCCATCGAGACAACGCAACTGAAGACTTCCCACTGGGCGATCGGATCGATCAGTGACTACCCAGAGGCCACCAGCGTTCCTTATCGCGGCCAAAGCCGTCACAGTAGTAGGTTCGTAATTGGCTCTGCACATACCAAGCGTACGGAAAGGTGACATTGCCGACGCCTCAACATCGCGCAAAGTGCAAAGCTCGTCCGAGCGGGGAGTACGGATCACACCAAGGATGGTACGACTGCGAACTGTCGGAAGCGACCGGACGCGCACCATGGCGTCGATCCAGTCCTTCGCGAGTTTGCTGGGTATAGATGTCGACCCGATGTGCTCGACGGCTGCTCCATCCGGCAGCAGTCGCCTCAGACGTGCGACGAGGTCCGCTCCCTCTTCGGCCCCCCGGGGCTGATGCGGGAGCACGCGCACCTGCTCGGCAAACGGTTCGTCAGGGAAAGGCATGTCCGCAGTCTCTCCGAATGCTCGCTCACCGGGTCGCCTCGGACGAGTGAGGTAGGACCCGATCAGGGTCAGGATGGGACTGCGGCGCGGGTGGCAGCTGCTTTGTGGGCGAGAGGACGCATCGCTGGCTCGCCATTCCGATCGGCAGAGTTGCGTCTATCGTGCGCGTGACGCGTACATCGGGTTCAGATCCGGTGAGGAACAACCCGACTGCTGGTAGCCGTTCGGCGTGAGTCGTCGCTGGTTGATATTCGCGGTCAGCTTTGTTCTTCGTTCACCGGTGCTGGTCGGCGTGGGCCTTCACCTGGGTGTGCCCGGGGATGCGCCGGAGGGCGTCGAGCTTGCGTTGGTCGGCGGTCGGGGAGGGCGTCGAGGTATTTCTGGGTGGTGGTGATTTGGGCGTGGCCCATCCGGTCCATGACGGATTTGAGGTCGGAGCCGCCGGCGAGTAGCCAGGAGGCGTGAGCGTGGCGGAGGCCGTGGACGCGGACGTCGAAGTCGATGCCGGAGGCCCGGACGGCGGGTCTCCACACGCAGGTGCGGAAGGTGTTGCGTGAGATCGGGGTGCCGTCGCGGGTGGCGAACAGCATGTCACCCGGCACGGTGGTGCCGTCCGACGTCGCCTACCCCCCGACCGATTCCGGTCTGCTCGCCAAGGCGATCGGCCGCATCGCGGCTACCCAGCGGCGATCCAGGCCGCAGAACCCCTTCACGTCGGCCGACTCGCCGATCAGCGGGAAACTGTCGGTGGTGAACGAGAACAGGCCGTTGAAACCATCGGCCACGTCGGTGTCGGCGAGGGCCGGGAGAAGACGCTTGCTCTCCGCCCAGGCCGGCTCGAAGTCGCCCGGTGTGAACGCGAGCACGCTGGGAATCACACCGTCCGTCTGGGTGGTGGGGATCGCCGACACGTTGACCGGCATCGGCTGGTGCCCGTAGTAGCCGATCAGGAGCCTGTCGTGGTCCTCGCGGTAGTACAGGTCGTGCTCCTGGTGCCGCAGGATGGGCAGGACGATCTCGTCGGTCTGCCCGGCCGGGGTGGCGACCCGGCCCGTGCGTGCCAGCTGATGCGCCAGCGGAGTCAGCGGCAGCGTCATACCAGCCATGGCGGCGACCTTCGGCCCCCAGATGCCCGCGCAGCAGACGACGACATCTGCCGCGAAGTCGCCTCAAGACGTGGTGACGCCCGAGACGGCGCCGTCGGCGGTCACGACGCCTGTCACCTCGCACTCGCCGATGAAGCGCGCGCCACGCTCGACGGCTCGGCGGCCCTGGGTCTCGATCGCCAACACCGCCTTGGCGATGCCGTCGGTCGGCGTGTGCAGACCGGCGAGTACCCGGTCGGCGTCGAGCATAGGGAACAGCTCGGCGCACCTCTTCGCGGATACGACGGCCGCCTCGACTCCCCAGGACGTCAGCCACCCGAGGCGTCGGTGGAGGTCGCGAAGCCGATCGGGTGTGGTGGCGACCTCCAGGCCGCCTACCGGCAGGAAGCAGGCCCGGCCGTCGACCTCGAGGCTCCCCAGCTTGTCCACCGTGTACGTCGCAAGCTCGGTCATCGTCTTGGAGCCGTTGGCCTGGAAGACCAGCCCGGGTGCGTGGGAACTCGACCCGCGGCCGCCCACAGCGGCCCCTGGTCGAGGACCGTGACATCGGTCCAGCCGCACACGGTCAGCTCGTCGGCGACCGCGGCCCCGACGACGCCGGCGCCGATGACGACGACCCGTGGCCCGCTCATGGGCGTCCCCTCCTCGTGTCCCTTATCATTGCGCGTGTGGTCGAGCGGGCTCGTCAGGGGAGCCAGGCCTCCACCTTGTCCGGGTTGTCCTCGACCCACTGCTGGGCGGCCTCCTCGGGGTCCATGCCGACCGAGGCGATCATCTTGGCCACCTCGTTCTGGTCCTCGTTGGTCCATTTGAAGTTCTCGACCAGCTCGTAGCCGGGGCTGCCGGACTCGGCGAAGTCGGTCGCCACGATCTTGTCGAGCGTGTAGAGGGGGTAGTCGCAGGCGACCTCCTCCGGGTCGGCGTCGCAGCCCTCGGTGTACTCGGGCAGCTCGACCTTGACGAGCGGGACCTCGGACAGGAACCACTGCGGCTCGTAGAAGTAGCCGAGGTACGGCGTCTTGTTCTCCTCCGCCTTCCGGAAGCCCTCGATGAGAGCGTTCTCGCTGCCCGCGAAGACCACCTCGTAGTCGAGGTCCAGGTTCTTCACGAGCGCCTCGTCGTTGGTCACGAAGCCGGGGTCGCCGTCGTACAGCGTGCCCTTGTCGCCGGACTCCGGCGTCTGGAACAGCTCGGAGTACTTGTTGAGGTTCTTCCAGTCGGTGATGTCGGGGTACTCCTCCGCCATCCACGGCGGCAGGTACCACCCGATGATGCCCTCGTTGCCGTTCGGGCCGGCAGACATCGCAGAACCGTCACCGCCCTTGGACTCGAAGTACTTCTTCTGCAGCTCCGGGTGGCCCCAGTTCTCGATGATCACGTCGACCTCGCCCTCGCCGAAGCCCTGCCACGACACCTGCTCGTCCAGGTCCTTGTAGTTGACCGTGCAGCCGAGCTTCGTCTCGGCGACGTACCCGACCACGTGGGCGCTCGCCTCGTAGCCGACCCAGGGGTTGATCGCCATGTCGATCGTGCCGCACTCCTCGCCTCCGGCTGCGTCCTCGTTCTCTATGTCGCCTCCCCCGCAGGCAGTCAGCGCCAGCGCCGACACGAGTGCGACGGCGGCAAGCAGGGCGCTGGTTCGTGGTGTTCTCATCTGATGCGTTCCTCCTAGGAGACGGCCTTCACCGTCAGGTTTCGGCTCTCGACAACGAGAGGCGTTTGCGTCGTACGGTCGCCCGTCCGGGAGACTGTGCCCGGCGGGCGCCGTAGGTCGTGATGCGGTCCAGCATGATCCCGATCAGCACGATCGTGATGCCGGCAGCCAGACCCTTGCCGGCGAAGTTCGCCTGCCGGAAGCCGTAGACGATGTCGAAGCCCAGGGCGCCGGCACCGACCATGCCACCGATGACGACCATCGACAACACGTACAGCAGGCCCTGGTTCGCGGCGAGCAGGATCGAGCCGCGTGCCATCGGCAGCTGGACCTTGGTGATCATTTGCAGCCGGCTCGACCCGGCGGACTCGGCAGCCTCGACCGTGGTGGCTGACACACCGCTGACCCCGTCGGCGATGAGCTTGATCGCCACCGGTGCTGCGTAGATGATGCCGGCGACCATCGCGGTGAACCGGTTGGCGTCGAAGAGCACCAGAACCGGGATCAGGTAGACGAACGGCGGCATCGTCTGCGCCGCGTCGAGGACCGGCCGGACCGAGCGGTCGACCACCTGACTGCGGCCCATCCACACACCCACGGCCAGACCCAGGATCATGACGACGACGGTGGCGACGAGGACGGCGGTGAGCGTGATCATTGCGTTGTTCCAGAGGTCGAGCCAGTAGATGCCGGCCAGACACACAGCGGCCGCGCCCAGCGCCCGGACCCCGCCGACAATCCAGGCGATCGCGAGGATCGCGAGGCCGGCGACGAACCACGGCGAGTTGGCTACCAGGTCCTGCACCGGGTTCAGGAAGTACAGCGTGAAGGTCTCCTGGACTCCCGTGGTGATGGCCGACAGGTCGCTGCGCAGCCAGTCCGCAAGGTCGTCGACCTTCGTGCTGATCGGGTCGCCGATGTTGACGCCCTCCGGGAACTGGTTGGCCCAGGTGTAGCTGTTGGACAGGTAGACAGCGGCGAGCGTGACGACGGTTCCAGCCACCAGCGCGACCGTTCTCACCCGGCCGGTATCGCGGTCACCACGAGCCACCCGGTCACTGCGGGTGCTCGCCGCGGTGGTCGTACGGTCGAGCATGATCGCCATGATCACGATCGCCAGGCCGGCCACGAAGGACTTGCCGAGCTGGCCGCGGCGAAGGCCCTCCAGGACCGGCTGGCCGAGCCCAGGACCGTCGACGTACGCAGCGATCGTCGCCATCGCCAGCGCTGCCATGGTGGTCTGGTTGACGCCGACGATGATCGTGCGCTTCGCCATCGGTAGCTCCACGTGCCGGAGCCGCTGCCAGCGGTTCTGGCCGAGCGAGTCAGTCGCCTCGAGGGTGGTCGTCGAGACCCCCCGGACGGCGTACGCGGTGACCCGCACAGAGGGGGGCATCGCGTACACGAGCGTGACGAGCGCGGCCACGGCGGGGCCGATGCCGAACAGGATGCTGAACGGCAGCAGATAGACGAACGACGGCATGGTCTGCATGACGTCGAGCACCGGCGTCACGACCGCAGCCACGATCTTGCTGTGACCCATCCAGATACCGAGCGGGATGCCGATGAGCAGCGCCACCGCGACCGCCACGCCGGTGACGATCAGCAGGTCCATGGCGTCCTCGTAGTAGCCCAGCAGGCCGAAGAGAAGGAAGCTCGGCGCGACGACAAGCACCTGCCGCCAGCCGGCGACCGCGTACGCCGCCAGGCTGGCGATCGCAAGGGCGCCGAGCCAGCCGATCTGGGGATACGGCCGGGGGTACTCCGGCACCGTGAACAGGTGCTGGAGGAAGAGCAGGGTCGCGTCCATCCCGCTCGACAGCGCCGCCAGCAGGGAGGTCACGACGTTGTCGGCGTTCTCGATCGCGGTCGTGCGCGCCAGGAACCACCCGTGGATGTCGGTGCGGTCCGACGCCTGGATGGCCAGCGTCTGCTCGCCGCGGGTGAACGCCCAGACCAGCACCCACATGGCCACGACCGCGAGCAGGGAGACGAGACGCCAGCGGGCACGCAGCGTCGCCAACGCGCCGGTGTCGTGCGTCTTCGGGCGTACCGTCGCGATGGAGCTCACGGCGACACGCTCTCCTCGGCGACGACGATCCGCAGGATCGCGTCGTCGTCGACGATGCCGACGAGCTCGCCATTGTCGACCACGCGGACCACGTGGTCTGAGGCCAGTGCCGCTCGGGCGGCCTGTCGAACGATCGTGTCCGGCGACATGATCGGACCCTCGCTGGAGTCGTCGGGCCTCGGCTCGCGCATGACGTACCTCAGCGTCAGCACATGGGAGCGTGGGACGTCGCTGACGAAGTCGCGGACGTAGTCGTCGGCGGGGTTGGCCACCACGTCGGCCGGCGTACCGACCTGCACTATTGCGCCGTCGCGCATGATGAGGATCCGGTCGCCCAGCTTCAGCGCCTCCTGCAAGTCGTGGGTGATGAAGACCATCGTCTTCTGCAGGTCCTCCTGGAGCCGGATCACCTCGTTTTGCATGTCACGGCGGATCAACGGGTCGAGCGCCGAGAACGGCTCGTCGAAGAGCAGCAGGGAGGGGTCGCCGGCCAGGGCGCGGGCCAACCCGACGCGCTGCTGCATGCCACCCGACAGCTGGTCGGGGTAGGACTGCTCGTTGCCCGTGAGTCCCACCAGGTCGACGATCTCACCGGCCTTCTTGCGACGCTCGGCCTTGGATACCCCACGGATCTCCAGGCCGTATGCCACGTTGTCGATCACCTGGCGGTGCGGCAGCAGGCCGAAGTGCTGGAAGACCATCGAGACGTGATGGCGGCGCAGGTCACGCAGCTGCGCGTCGGAGGCGTTCGTGATGTCGTGCCCGTCGATCGTGACAGTGCCCGCCGTCGGCTCGATGAGCCGGGTCAGGCACCGCACCAGCGTCGACTTGCCGGAGCCCGACAGTCCCATCACCACGAACACCTCACCGGGCGCCACGTCGAACGAGACCTCCTTGACGGCGGCCACGCACCCGGTCTTCTTCAGCAGCTCCGGACGGGGCAGCTCTGCGTCCGGCGTTCCGATGACCTTGTCCGCCCTGGGCCCGAACACCTTCCAGAGCCCGTCGACGGACAGCGCAGCAGTCGTGCCTGGATCGGCGGTGTTGGGTGGCAGGGTGTCGACTTCGGTCATCAGAAGACCTCACTCACTTCCCGTGCTCGACCGAGACGGCGGCGCGTCCAGCGGCATGTGGTCGCGGTACCGGTAGTACGGTACGGCAGCAGCCGGCAGAGGAGTGTTGCCGAGGATCAGGTCGGCCGCCTTCTCGGCGACCATCATGACCGGGGCATAGATGTTCCCGTTCGGGACGTACGGCATCACCGACGCATCGACGACTCGAAGCCCCTGGGTCTCGTGGACACGCATTGTCAGCGGGTCGACGACGGAGGCGTCGTCCACGCCCATCTTCGCCGTGCACGACGGATGCAGCGCGGTCTCGGCGTCCTTCGCGACCCAGTCGAGGATCTCCTGGTCTGTCTCCACCTCCGGGCCGGGTGAGATCTCACCCGCGTTGTAGGGCTCGAAGGCAGCCTGGTTGAGGATGTGACGGCTCACCCGGATCGCCTCGACCCACTCCTTGCGGTCGGTTGGCGTCGAGAGGTAGTTGAAGCGTAGGGCCGGGTTTCGCCGGGGGTCTCGCGACGTGATCTTCACCGACCCGCAGGTGTCGGCGTACATCGGGCCCACGTGGACCTGGTAGCCGTGCCCCTTCGTCGGCGACGATCCGTCGTACCGGATCGCGAGCGGCAGGAAGTGGAACATCAAGTTGGGATAGTCGACCTCGTCGTTGCCGCGGCAGAAACCGCCGCCCTCGAAGTGGTTGGTGGCACCGAGGCCCCGTCGGAAGAAGAGCCAGTCGAAGCCGATCTTCGGACGGTTGCGCCACCGCAGCCCCGGGGTGATCGACACCGGCAGCCTGCAGGCGTACTGGATGTAGACCTCGAGGTGGTCTTGGAGGTTCTCTCCCACCCCAGGCAGGTCCTGGATGACGTCGACACCGAGCGCACGGAGGTCGGCGGCGTTACCGACCCCCGACAGTTGGAGAAGCTGGGGTGAGTTGAACGCGCCGCCCGCGAGGACGACCTCGCCCGCCCGCGCATGCCGTCGCAGCGCTCCGCCGCGCAGGTAGTCGACCCCGACGGCCCGCTTCCCCTCGAACACGACCCTGGTGGTCAAAGCGAACGTCTCCACCGTAAGGTTGGGCCGGTCCAGAACGGGGTGCAGGTATGCCCGGGCTGCAGACAGTCGCCGGCCCCGGTGGACGTTGCGATCGAACCGCCCGAAGCCTTCCTGCCGATAGCCGTTGACGTCGTCGCTGTGCTGGTACCCGGCCTGCTGCGCGGCCTCGAAGAACGCGGTGAAGAGCGGGTTCGTCGCCGGGCCACGCTCGAGCACGAGGGGTCCATCGCCGCCGCGCCACTCGTCCGCGCCGGCCAGGCAGGTCTCCATCCGCTTGAAGTACGGCAGGCAGTGCTGGTAGTCCCAGCTGTCCATGCCCTTGTCGGCCGCCCATCGCTCGTAGTCCATCGGGTTGCCACGCTGGAAGATCATCCCGTTGATGCTGCTCGACCCGCCGAGCAGCTTGCCCCTGGCGTGGCGGATGCGACGCCCTCCCATGAACGGCTCCGGCTCGGACTCGTACTTCCAGTCGTAGAGCCGGTTGCCGATCGGGATCGGCAGCGCTGCGGGCATGTGGACGAACGGGTCGATCTTGAAGTCTGAGTGGCCGGCCTCCAGCACCAAGACACTGGTGGACGGGTCAGCACTCAGTCGGTTGGCCAGAGCACACCCGGCCGAGCCGCCGCCCACGATCACGAAATCCCACGCCTTGTCCTTGGCTCGCGCCCTCACTGCCCACCGAACCAATGCTGGACGGCAGGCTTGACGTTGTGCCAGACGTGCTTGGTCTCGCGGTACTCGGCGAGCCCGGCGGCGCCGAGCTCGCGGCCGATGCCCGACTGCTTGTAGCCGCCCCACTCGGCCTGGGGCACGTAGGGGTGGTAGTCGTTGATCCACACCGTGCCCATCCGCAGCCGGCTCGCCACCCGCTCGGCGAGCCCCGCATTCTTGGTCCACACCGCGCCCGCGAGCCCGAAGATGCTGTCGTTGGCGATGCGGACGGCGTCATCCTCGTCGGTAAACGTCTCAACCGTCAGCACCGGACCGAACGACTCCTCCTGCACCACGGTCATCTGGCTTCTGCAGTCGTCGAGGATCGTCGGCAGGTAGAAGAAACCGGCCTCCAACGACGGGTCGTCGGGGCGGGCGCCTCCGCATCTCAGCGTTGCCCCCTCGGCCAGACCGCGGGTGACGTACGCCTCGACCTTGTCGCGGTGCGCGGCCGAGATCAGCGGACCCGCCTCGGCCTTGTCGTCGAACGGCCCGCCGAGCCTGATGCGGCCGGCGCGCTCGGTGAGCTCGTCGACGAACTCCGTCTTGACCGACTCCTGCACCAGCAGACGCGCGCCTGCCGAGCAGACCTGGCCGGAGTGCAGGAAGACAGCCGTGAGCGCGAAGTCGAGGGCGACCTCGAGGTCGGCGTCTGCGAAGACGATGTTGGGGTTCTTGCCTCCGAGCTCCAAGGCGACCTTCTTGACGGTCGCTGCCGCGTTGGCCATCAGCGTGCGACCGGTCCCCAGCCCACCGGTGAACGAGACGAGGTCCACGCCATGGTGGGTCGACAGCGGCCCTCCGGCCGTTGCGCCTGCTCCGAGGATGAGGTTGCCCACCCCTGCCGGCATACCAGCCTGCTCAAGGTAGTGCATCAGCAAAACGGCGGTCGACGGCGTGAGTTCGCTGGGTTTCAGCACGAACGTGTCTCCGGCGGCCAGCGCAGGCGCGACCTTCCACGACGTTTGCAGAAGCGGGTAGTTCCACGGCGTGATCAGGGCCGCGACACCGAGCGGCTCGTGGACGACCTTGCTGCGTACGTCGGCGCGCCCTGTGTCGACGACTCGACCGGCATCCTCGCCGGCCACCTGGGCGTAGTGGCGAAACACCGAGACGACGTCGTCTACGTCGTACTCGCTCTCGACCAGCCGCTTGCCGGTGTCCAGCGACTCCGCGCGTGCCACCTTCTCCTTGTTGTCGGCCAGCAGGTCGGCGACGGTGTGGAGCAGGTCACTGCGTACACGAACCGACGAGTCGGGCCATCCGGAGCCGTCGAAGGCGCGGCGGGCGGCGAGGATCGCCTCGGTCGTGTCTTCGGAGGCGGCCTCGTCGACGTCCGTGACGACCTCGCCGGTGGCCGGGCAGCGGATCTCCCGTCGACCACCCGCCAGGGCGCTTCGCCAGTCCCCGTCGATCAAGAGTTCGGCCACTCGGCCTCCGAGCCAAAATCGTTGCGTAGTACGCAACGCATACTGCACTACGCAACACAGGTAAGCAGCCCGCCCCGCTGCAGTCAAGAGGCAGTGCGGCATAACCTGGCGTCCCGGGAACCTCCGAAGCGCCGTACTGGCTCGTCAGCCAGACCAGCCCAGGCGCCGCGAGACCTCGTGCGCCGCCCCCATGACGGCGTCCGCCATCTGCGGCACCCGCCGGGCGTCGAGGCGGAACGTCGGTCCGGAAATGCTCATCGAGGCGACGACCTCTCCGCGGGTGTTGCGGATCGCTGCCGCGATCGCGGTCAGGCCAACCTCGAGCTCGTCGATCGCGACCGCGTGGCCCCAGGTGCGGACCTGGTCGAGCTCGCGCATCAGCCCGTCCAACGTCGTGATCGTGTTCGCGGTGTAGGAGCGCAACGTCGGCACCTGGCGCGCCACCTCCGTCCGCTCCATGCTGCTCAGGAGGATCTTGCCGTTCGAGGTTGCGTGCAGCGGGATGCGTTGTCCGACCCAGTTGTGCGGCTGAAGCGCCGACGAGCCGGCCACCTGGTCCATGTAGAGGGCGGCACCGTCGGACAACACCGCGATGTTGACTGTCTCACCGGTCCGAAGAGCCAGCCGCCGGCTGACGTCGCGGCTCTCCTGGACGAGGTCCAGGCGTGAGGTGGTGGCTCCTGCGAGTCGGAGAATGCCGGTGCCGAGGCGGTACTTGCCTCGCCCAGCGTGCTGCTCGACGAGGTCACGCTGCTCGAGCGCGGCGACGAGCCGGAACGCCGTTGACTTGTGGACGCCGAGTTCCGCAGCCAGTTCGGTGACACCCGTCTCGCCGTTGCGTGCCAGGATCTCCAGGATCGCCGCTGCCCGGTCCACGGACTGGACCGTCGGGCGGACTTGCTCTTCCGTCACCGGATTGTTGCTCATGACGCGACAGTAGTGCATGCTGCGCGACAGTCGGCGGTCACTACATCGCCTTACCACATCGCCGGCCATATCCCGCAGTTCCCGTTTGACCCGCCAACTCTGCTCTATTGACCCGCCAACTTTCTCTATTGACCCGCCAAATCTGTCGTGCAAGATCGGCTGGCGGCACCCCTGATCCGAGAGCTGGGTGGTCGCTGGGACAGCGTCCAACCCTTCTGAGCGCCGTACATCCGAAGCAGCGGCCTCGGGCTTGATCAACCGCTTTGGACAGGCCTGTGGACAACGGCCCCGCCGATTGCTGGCACTGCAGCACATTGTTGGCATGATGATTCCAACGCAACCCCTGCTGGTCCGTTAACGTGGCCAACCCTGCGCCGACACGGCTACACGCGATACCAGCTCAACCGCTGGCTCGACGCGCGGGACGTCCGCCCCGTTCTGCAGGGAGTCTACGTACGCTCCGACGTGCCAGACGACCAGATCACCCGTGCCCGGGCGGCGTTCTTGGTGGTGAAACCGTTTGCCATCCTCTGCGATCGGAGCGCAGCATGGTGCACGGAGTCGACGCATTCGACGTTCGGGAGCTCGAAATCCTCCCACCGCTGGAAATGTGGGTGCTTCGGGACCACTCACGGATACGTCGCAAGGGTTGCGTCGGCGGCGAACGAGATCTGGCGCCTGGCGACGTCATGCAGATCGAGGGCTTGCGCCTTACGACCCCGTGTAGAACAGCACTCGACCTCGGGTGTCGGTTGCCGCCGCGCCAAGCAATGGCAGCGCTGGACGCGTTCACTCGCCTGCACAACATCACTCGCGAAGAGCTGAAAGCGGAGCTGCCGCGCTACCGGCGACGCCGCGGCGTAGTTCAGCTTCGCCAACTTGTATCGCTGGCGGATCCTCGATTGGAGTCAGCAGGGGAGTCGTGGACGAGGCTTTGCATCATCGACGAGGGCCCCCCGCCCCCAGAACCCCAATACTGGGTCGAATGGGAGGGTCGACGCGTACGCCTGGATCTTGCCTATCCCCGCCATAAGATCATGATCGAGTATGACGGGATCGAGTATCACGGCTCGTCAGCCCAAAAGGTCCACGACGAGGCACGCCGGAAATGGTTACGACGTCAAGGGTGGAAGGTCATAGTCGTACGCAAGGACTCGTTCGGGGCCGAGCCGCCGGGTCCTCAGGTTCTCGATCTGCTCTCACCGAACGACGCTCGACGATATCAAACGGGTCTTTGGCGCACTCAACTACCTCTCAGACAAGCTCGATCACGAGTCAATGTTCGACCTGAACCCTGCGGTGAACGAGCACGCCATGAACGGTGACCGGAGCCGCCTTGGTGCGAGACAGACAACGGCACTCCGCTTCAACTCCTAGTCGATTAACGGCTCTTCTCAATCAACCGTGGTAGCGGCGGGCTGGCACGAGCTCGCGCCTGAGCCTGGAGACAGGCTTGGGGCCTCACGATTCGTGGTGTCAAGGACACGAATCAAGGGAGGCCCCAGGTGCACAGAGACGGTAGCGCGGCGGCGATGCTCGGGTTGGACGGGTTCGTTCTGCTCGCCGTGTCGGAGTACGACGGTGAGGTCGAACAGGCCATCGAGACCAGCGCCACGGAGGCGTTCTGCCGCGGCTGCGGTGTGGTGGCGCGGTTGCATGACCGACGCCCGACCTGAGTGCGGGACCTGGCCAGCGGCGGGCGGCCGGTGACGTTGGTGTGGGTCAAGCGGGTGTGGCGGTGCATGGAGTCGGGGTGCCCGGTCGTGACCTGGACCGAGACCAGCCACGACATCCGGTCGCGGGCGTCGTGGACCGAACGGGCCTGAGGCGAGCCGTGTCGTCGGGTCGGCCAAGACGGCCACTCAGTCGCGCAGGTCGCCGCCGACTTCGGAGTGGGGTGGGGCACCGCGATGGCCGCGGTCCGCGAGTACGGCTCCCCGCTGGTCGAGGACCCCGAGCGGTTGGTTGGAGTAGCGGCGCTGGGAGTGGATGAGACCGCGTTCTTGGCCGCGAACGCCGCCCACCACACCATGTTCGTCACCGGACAAGGAGGCGCTCGTCCGGCCGGCGTTCGATCGCTACTTCTCGACCAGCGGGCTGTTCGGCACGGTTGCGGACGGCGAGAGATTCGTGTCGAGACTGGACGGCATGGGCGTGGATGAGGTGGCCTGCCTCGTCGACTACGGCGTGCCCGCCGCGGACGTGCTGGAGTCCCTCGAGCACGTCGCCCTGCTCGCCGAACGGACTCCCGGTGCGCGGGAGGCCGATCGCCTGATCGCGATCAGGTGAGGATGAGCCCGTGCATCGTCGTCGGCAAGGTGACGCGAGCGCCCGGCGTCGTCGAGATGCGGCTGCACCCGACCGGCGCGCGGCTGGACCACCAGCCCGGTCAGTACCTCCTGGTCCGCGGCGCCGACGAGGCGGAGCGGCCCTGCCGGACGGCCTGGAGACCGTCGTCGGGGCGCGCGGTCACCGGTTCTCCGGTGGCGAGCAGCAGCGGCTCGCCGTCGCGCGCACGCTGCTTCATGACCCGAAGGTGCTGGTGCTCGACGAGGCCACCTCGGCGCTCGACAACACCACCGAGCGAGCACTGCAGCAGGCGCTCGACCACCTGTGCGCGGGCCGGACCACGCTGACCATCGCGCACCGGCTCTCCAGGGTCGCCGGCGCCGACCAGGTCGCGGTCCTCGAGGCGGGTCGGGTCGTCGAGCTCGGCACGCCGGCCGAGCTCCTCGCCCGCGACGGCGCGTACGCCGCCCTGGCAGCGTGAGCTACCGGACGCCGAACGTCCGCGATCCGGTGTACGTTGCCGGCATGTCCGACTTCACGATCAAGGCGCTCACGCCGGAGACGTTCGACGACTTCGCCGCTCTCGTCGAGCGGAACAAGGGCATGTTCGCCAGCTGCTGGTGCACGAAGTTTCATCCCGACTGCGCGGAGAAGGGCCAGAGCGCCGAGGGGAATCGGGCGCTCAAGCAACGTCTGGTGGCCGACGGGATCGCGCACGCGGCGCTGGTCTACGACGGCGACCGGGCCGTCGCCTGGGCGGAGTACGGATCACCCGAGGTGCTGCCCAAGATCCATCACCGCAAGGAGTACGTCGTTACTGCCGAGCGACTGCCCGACTACCGGGTCACCTGCATCCTGGTCGAGCGCGGCCTTCGCGGTCAGGGCCTGGCGGCGATCGCCCTGCGCGGAGCCGTCGAGCTGATCGCGCAGGCCGGCGGCGGCCTGGTCGAGGGCTACCCGCACGACACCGGCGGGGTCCGGAAGAAGAACTCGTCGTTCCTCTACAACGGCACCCGCACGATGTACGAGCGCGAGGGCTTCACCTACGACCGGCCCAAGGGCCAGGGCAACTGCGTGATAGTGCGCGAGGTGGCCCCGAGCACGCGCGACTGAACCGGTCCAGCGCTCCACGCGGAGACGACGGCTACCCGGCACCGCGCCGTCTCTACGAGTCGCTCGGCTTCTCCACGATTGCGCGTACGTGCACACTTTCGTGGGACCTTATGGCGGGCTCTCGCGACTGATCCGCAAGCCGGACGCCCATCGGTCCCTTAGACCCAGTGTGGACGGCAGCCGGCCGATCACCGATTGGGGATCCACTTGCGGTTCCGTCCTGGGTCCGACAACTGTGACTTAGGCGCGTTCGGCATGTCCGTGAACTGACTGTCAACATCTCCGTCGTGAAATTGGGAAAGAGGCGCTGTTGGCCTTCTACCCGGGCGCTGGAAGGCCTCGCTACACCGCTGCGTCTAGGCCTGCGTCCTTGAGTCGTTCACGCGTGTTGGGGTTGATCGAGCGGCGGAACGGCATTTCGACGACGGTTGCCTCCACCGGCTCACCTGGGGTGTCGGCGTACTCGTCTGGGAGAGCGACGAACAGGGTCGTGCCTAGTTTGGCCATCGCGACGGGCACGTGAGCCATGGCAATGTTGCCTTCGAGCTCGGGGGAGTACCACGGCGAGGTGATGTAGCCGACGGGCTCGGAATCTGCGTTCTCGCGGACGAGCCAGAAGTCGGGGGCGTACTCCTCGATCGGACGACCCCCCAACCGCAGACCGACCAGGGTGTGGGTGAACGGTGGTGAGCCTTCCTCGATCTGGGTACGGACCGACTCGAGCGCCTGCTTGCCGACATAGTCGGCTTCCTTTTTGCGTGGAACCTGGTAGCTCAGGTTGACCTGGAATGGCAACGTCTCAACGTCCATGTCTTGACCCCAGGACAAGATGCCTGCCGCAATGCGCCGGTGGTGGGCTGGTGCGATCACCTTGAGCTGGTGCGACTTGCCGGCCTCAAGCACCGCGTTCCACATGTCCTCAGCGTGCAGGCTCGCATCTCGTAGGTAGATCTCATAGCCCTTCTCGCCGGTGAATCCGGTCTGGGAGACAACCACGCAGTGCCCGGCCACGGTGCCCTCGAGAAGGCCGTAGGAGGGCAGGTCAGCGACCTGCTGTCCGAACAGGTCGACCATCAGCGCCTCAGACTTGGGGCCCTGGATCTGGACTGGGCAGACATCGACCTCGGCGATCTCCACGTCGAATCCCTTGGCGACATTGACCCCCTGGAGCCACAGGTTGAGATCGGAGTCGGACAGGCTGAACCAGAACTCTTGCTCGGACAGGCGCAGCAGAACCGGGTCGTTGAGAATCCCTCCCTGCTGGTTGCACAAAATCACGTAGCGGGCGCGCATGGACGGGATCTTGGTGGCGTCGCGGGTGATGACGAAGTTCACGAACGCCTCCGCGTCGGGACCCTGGACACGGATCTGACGCTCCACTGCAACGTTCCACATCGTGACGTGATTGACCAGGGCGTCGTATTCGGCCATGGCGCCACCGTCTTCGGGGCGGATGTACCCGCGGGGGTGATAGACCCGGTTGTAGACCTCGGCCCGCCAACATCCTGCTTCGACCGAGAGGTGCCAGTACGGCGATTTCCGGATCCGGGTCGAGATCAAGAGCCCGACCGGTGTTGGCCCGCTCTGACGCAGATTGATCGGCACATGCCGGTCGGACTGATCGACCGAGGGTGCATTCGGGTGGGAGGAGGCGTGTGCAGGGTCGGTTGTCATGACAACTCCATCACTCGTGGGTCGGCTCAGCAACGAAGCAGGCGGT
>JACDHG010000168.1 GCA_013821195.1 Propionibacteriales bacterium | reverse complement strand
AGACGTTCGCAGCGTCCATCCGTCGACCTCCTGGGTGCCACTCGCGGCGGGTTCGCCCTCGCCCCTCCTGTGTGCTCATCGTAGGCGACAAACAACACCGTTGTCATTCGCCGCGCACGGCGCGGCCCGCTCGGTCGACAACGGTCCGTAGACGGCTCGACGCACCGCACGGCAGACTGCTCCCGTGTCAGACATCCGTTGGGGAATCCTCGCGACCGGAAACATCGCGCACTCGTTCGCAGCCGACCTCCGGCTCGTGCCGGACGCCAGGCTTTCCGCAGTCGGATCCCGCTCACTGGAGACTGCGCGAGACTTCGCTTCCACTCACGGTGCTGGGCGCGCCCATGGAAGCTACGAGGAGCTCGCGGCAGATCCCGACGTCGACATCGTGTACGTCGCGACACCGCACTCCCTGCACCGAGCCAACGTCGAGCTTTGTCTCGCAGCCGGGAAGTCGGTGCTCTGCGAGAAGGCTCTGGCCCTCAATGCCGGCGACGCGGAAGCGATGGTCGCGACCGCCCGCGCCTCGGGACTGTTCCTCATGGAAGCCATGTGGATGCGGTGCAACCCGACAGTCCTTGCGATGCAGGACGCAGTGGGTTCCGGTGCGATCGGCGACGTGACGGCTGCGGCGGCGGACTTCGGTTTCGTGCCGGACGTGCCGTCCACGCATCGGGTGTTCGACCCGGCGCTGGGAGCCAGTGCGCTGCTGGACATCGGCATCTACCCCCTCACGTTCGCCTCGCTCTTCCTTGGCGAGCCCGAGCGGATCGTCTCGACCGGGACGTTGTCGGAGCGCGGCATCGATCTCGCCTGCACCAGCGCGCTCGGGTACGCCGACGGGGCGGTGGCCAGCGTCTCGTGCACGATGACGGCAGCGACACCGTGCTCCGCGTTCGTCGCTGGGCCCCGTGGGCGCATAGAGCTCGAGCCCCGGTTCAGCGAGTCCCGGGGGTTCAGCCTCAGCAACGAGACCGGCCAGACGACGTACCGGTTCGACGTCCGCGGCAAAGGCTACGTCCACGAGATAGACGAGGTGCACCGCTGCCTGCGTGCAGGGCGCGCCGAGTCCGCGCTGGTTCCCCTCGACGACAGCCTCGCCCTGATGCGCCAGGCAGATCTCATCCGCAGTCAGATCGGGTGCACCCTGCCCGGTGATCCGGCCCGCTAACGCGTAGGTTGTGCGTCATGGCTGCCTCATCCACAAGCTCGTTCGTGGTGGTCGCCAACCGGTTGCCGGTCGACCGAGTTGCAGTCGCCGGCGGCAACTCCGAGTGGCGTACGTCGCCGGGCGGCCTGGTCACCGCCCTCGAGCCAGTCCTCCGCCAGCACCGGGGCATCTGGATCGGCTGGCCCGGCTCCTCGATCGACAACGAAGCGATGTTCGAGGTCGACGGGTTCAAGCTCAAGCCGGTGGACCTGTCGAGCGATGAGGTCCAGGGCTACTACGAGGGCATGTCGAACGGCACCTTGTGGCCGCTGTACCACGATGTCGTCGCCAAGCCCGCCTTCCATCGCGAGTGGTGGGACGCCTACGTGCGGGTCAACCGGCGATTCGCGGCAGCCGCCGCGGAGTGTGCCGCGAGGGATGCCGCCGTCTGGGTGCAGGACTACCAGCTGCAGCTGGTCCCGGCGATGCTTCGCGAGCTGCGTCCGGATGTACGGATCGGTTTCTTCCTCCACATCCCCTTCCCGCCGACCGAGCTGTTCAAGCAGCTCCCCTGGCGGGACCAGATCTTGGAGGGGCTGCTCGGGGCGGATCTCGTCGGGTTCCAGCGGCCCGGCGGAGCGTCGAACTTTGCTCGTCTCGTCCGGCTTCGCCTTGACCACAAGACCCACCGCGACCAGATCAGACTCGAGGACGGGCGACACGTCGCTGCGCGTGCCTATCCGATCTCAATCGACTTCCATCGGCTGGAGGAGCTCGCCATGAGCAGCTCTGTCCAGGCGCGGACCGACGAGATCCGCAGCGAGATCGGCGCTGACCGGAAGATCTTCCTGGGGGTTGACCGACTCGACTACACCAAGGGCATCAGGCAGCGGTTGCGCGCCTTCGGCGAGCTCATCGTCGATGGCGCCATCAGTGTCGACGAGGCAGTCTTCATCCAGGTGGCCTCCCCCAGTCGGGAGCGCGTGCAGCAGTACGTCGAGGTGAGGGATGACATCGAGCGGTGGGTGGGCCGCATCAACGGCGACCTCGGTCGGATCGGTCGCCACCCGATCCACTACCTGCACTCGTCGTACCCCCGCGAGGAGATGGCGGCGCTGTTCCAGGCGGCGGACGTCATGGTCGTCACACCCTTCGCTGACGGCATGAACCTCGTCGCCAAGGAGTACGTCACGTGCCGTCACAGGAACGACGGGGCGCTGGTGCTCTCCGAGTTCGCCGGCGCCGCGGACGAGCTGAAGCAGGCATTCCTCGTCAACCCGCACGACATCAACGGACTCAAGGAGTCTCTGTTGGCGGCCCGGGACGCCGATGCGCGCGACCTCACGCGGCGGATGCGGGCGATGCGCAGGCAGGTGCGCGACAACGACATCACGTCGTGGGCGAACGCGTTCCTCACCGACCTCGGCGGCAGGAAGCTCAGGGTGTGACTCCCCGTTCGCTCGAAGATCTGGTGGCCGCGGACTGGGCCGCAGCACTGGCTCCCGTGCGCGACACCGTGAGTGCGCTCGGTGCTTTCCTGCGCGGAGAGGTACAAGCGGGACGCGGATACCTGCCGGCGGGATCCGCTGTGCTGCGGGCCTTCGCGCAGCCACTGTCGAGCGTGCGAGTGCTCATCGTCGGGCAAGACCCCTATCCGACACCGGGGCACCCGGTGGGACTGTCGTTCGCCGTCGAACGCTCCGTCCGCCCGCTGCCGCGCAGCCTCGCCAACATCTATCGCGAACTGGCCGACGACCTGGGGGTGAGCCCGCCCCCGCACGGGGATCTGTCTGGCTGGGCGGACCAGGGAGTGCTGCTGCTCAACCGGGTGCTGACGGTTCAACCGGGCCATCCCGCGTCGCACCGCGGCAAAGGCTGGGAGCGAGTGACCGACCTTGCGATCGCGACGCTGGTACGACGCGAGACGCCTCTCGTGGCCATCCTGTGGGGTCGCGACGCGCAGTCCGTCCGGCCCTCCCTCGGCAACGTGCCGGTCGTCGCGAGCGCTCACCCCTCGCCCCTGTCGGCGTCACGCGGCTTCTTCGGCTCACGGCCGTTCAGTCGGACCAACGCCTCGCTTGTCAGCCAGGGTGCAGGACCCGTCGACTGGTCACTGCCCTGAGTGCTCGGCGCTTGCGCCGAACCGGACGAGTCTCGACGGTGGTGACCGAAGGGCCGTCAGTTGCGCCACGTGCTGCGAGACGTCGAGGCTCAAGACACCACAGCTGGGTCGGTCGAGTCCGACGGCTCTTGCGCCTTCGCTTCGCTCTTTGACGGCGCTGCGAGTCCATCGAACTCGCCCTCCCTGGTGCAACGTGTCGTCGGTGGGCTGGACTTCCCGGTTGCAGTTCGGACGAAGGTCTCAATGGTGGTGACCCGAAGGGCCGTCAAAGAGCGCAGCGAAGGCCCGAGGGCGCCACCGTCGTGGCCGAGGACCACTCTGCTGGACTCAGCTGTCTGGGTCGGTCGAGGACACGCGATCGAGTTGGTCGACGAGCGTCACAGCCCGGCGAGGCGCGTCGTCGTCACCGCCAGGTCCTGAGCTGCGACCCCTTGCGGTGCAGATCGGCTCCGACCTTGCCGAGCAACAGCGGTGCCGTGCGGGCCCGGAGCATGACGAGTCCCATCAGGCCCCGCACCTGCGCCTCGAGGAACACATGGCCCTTGCGGGCGAGCAGTCGCCGCCCACCCGGGAGCTCGTCGACTCTGACCTGCCAGCCGCTCGTGTTGAGGTGCCAGCGCGCCCCCTCGACGACCTCCGGCTCGAGGTGTGTTCGCGCGGTAGCTGACGCCTCGGGCAAGGCAACGGTTCCTCGCTCGCCCTCACGGGCGAACCACTCGAGCCGAACCATCGCGGGTGCCGAGAGCTCGGGGGCGAGAAGGCCCCAGGTGCCGATCACGGTATCCACGACATCGTCCGCCGCGATCCTGGCCAGCCGTGCGGCCTGCCGCTGGTCGATCTGCCCGCGCGCCTGGCCGGACTCTTGGACGGGATCATCGCCGCCCGCCGACGCAGAGACCTCGTGCAGGGCGGCGGGCACGGCAAGGATCTCGATGTCTGTCAAGACCTTGGCGAGCTCGACGAGGGCCGGTTCCAGCTGCAGGTCCGTCATCACGGGCGGCCTGCTGTGAGCCGTCTCGGTCGGCAGGCGCGACGTGCTGCAGCGCCTCCGACGATCTCGTCCGGAGGCGACGCGGAGCGGCGAGGCAACGTCATGATCACTCCCCTCGGGAATCGTCCGACTGTAGTGCGGCCCGGGGTCACCTCGGCTCGTCTGAGCACCCGCGAGGCAGTGGTGGTGACGCTCGATGAGATCCTGAGCCATGGAGTCATCCCGGCTGTGCCTGGTCACCGGCGCCACCGGATATGTCGGGGGCCGGCTTGTCCCCGAGCTGCTCGCCGCCGGCTACCGGGTCCGGGTGATGGCCCGCACACCGTCGAAGTTGCGGGGACGGTCCTGGGCCCGAGACGTCGAGGTCGCCGAGGCGGACGCCACTGACGGCGAATCCGTCCGCGCCGCGTTGTCAGACGTGGATGTCGCGTACTACCTGCTGCATTCGATCGCCACGGGCGGGAGCTTCGGCGACACCGAGCGCGACATGGCCCAGACGTTCGCCACTGCCGCGCAGCAGGCAGCAGTCGGCCGCATCGTGTATCTCGGAGGGCTGGAACCGCCTGATGAGCAGCTCTCCCAGCACCTGGCCTCGCGGGCAGTGGTCGGCAAGGTGCTGCTCGGATCGGGAGTTCCGACAGCCGTGCTGCGTGCCGGGGTCGTCATCGGCTCTGGCTCCGCGTCGTTCGAGATGTTGCGCTATCTCACCGAGCGACTGCCCGTCATGGTCACGCCCCGGTGGGTCAACAGCAGAATCCAGCCCATCGCGATCCGGGACGTCTTGCACTACCTCGTCTCCTGCGCCGACCTGCCCCCTGAGGTGAATCGCGGCTTCGACATCGGGGGTCCTGACATCTTGACCTACCTCGACATGATGCAAGGGTTCGCTGCGATCGCGGGACTCCCGAGACGCCGGATCGTCCCCGTGCCAGTGCTGAGCCCAAGCCTGTCGAGCCACTGGGTCAACGTCGTGACTCCCGTGCCCCGCAGCCTCGCCCGGCCGCTCGTGGAGTCGTTGCGCAACACAGCCGTCACCACGGAGCACGACATCGCCACGTACGTCCCGGACCCACCAGCTGGGCTGGTGCCGTTCGGGCGCGCCGTCGAGATGGCGCTCACCAAGATCCAGAGCCTCGACGTGCCCACCAGCTGGTCTTCGGCCAGCACGCGGGGCGCACCGGGCGAGCCGCTGCCTAGCGACCCTGACTGGGCAGGCGGGTCGCTGTACGTCGACGAGCGCGAGCGCAGGGTGGCCGCCTCGCCCCGCGCGGTGTGGCGTGTCATCGAAGGAGTGGGCGGCAGTCGAGGCTGGTACTCCTTCCCGCTCGGCTGGCGGGTGCGCGGCTGGATCGACCGCCTGACGGGCGGGCCTGGCCTGGCTCGGGGTCGGCGGGATCCAGACACCCTGCTGGCCGGGGACTCACTCGACTGGTGGCGGGTGGAAGAGGTTGATGAGGGTCGGCTCTTGCGTCTGCGAGCAGAGATGCGGCTCCCAGGACTCGCCTGGCTCGAGCTGCGCGTCAGTGACCCCGATGACGGGAACGGCGACGGCGACGGCGATGGCGATGGCGATGGCGCCATCTTGCAC
>JACDHG010000257.1 GCA_013821195.1 Propionibacteriales bacterium | reverse complement strand
GGGCAGGACTACCCCGGCGCGACCCTCGACGACATCGATGTCGACGCACTGGCGCGTCACCTCTCCCCCGCGGACGTCGCCGACCTGCAGGCGCTGCGCGAGCTGGAGTCAGAGCTCGAACGCCAGGGCTTCGTACGCCGTGACGCCGACGGGCTCAGTCTCACCCCCAAGGCCCTGCGCCGGCTCGGTGAGAGCGCTCTCAAGCGGATCTTCGCCCAGCTCGACGCCTCCGGTCGCGGCGACCACGATGACCAGCGCACCGGCGCAGCCGACGAACGCACCGGGGCCTTCCTGCCGTGGCGCTTCGGGGAAGAGCGCCCGCTCGACGCCGTGCGAACGGTCCACAACGCAGTGCTCCGTCGGGCCACGGAGCGGCAGGCGACAAGCGCCGAGACCGGCCGGCTCCTCCATGTCGACGACTTCGTGGTGGCCGAGACCGAACGGCGTACGACCGCTGCCGTCGCCCTGTGTGTCGACCTGTCGTTCTCGATGATCACCGAAGACCGCTGGCAGCCGATGAAACAGACGGCGCTCGCGTTGTCGCACCTCATCTCGACGCGCTACCGGGGCGACGCCTTGCAGATCATCGGGTTCGACCGCACGGCGCGGCGGTTGACGCCGATGCAGCTTGCCGAGGTGGAGCCCGAGTGGGTCCAGGGCACCAACCTGCACCACGCCCTCAAGCTCGCGGGCCGGCACCTACGCCGGCACCCGGATGCGGAGCCCGTCGTCCTCGTCGTGACCGACGGCGAGCCGACCGCCCACCTCGAGGCGGACGGTTCCCCCGTCTTCCACTGGCCGCCGATGCCGCAGACCATCCAAGCCACCGTCGCCGAGGTCGACGCGATGACACGCCTCGGAGCGACCCTCAACTTCTTCCTGCTCGGTGACGACCCGGGGCTGGCCCGCTTCGTGGATGCGGTCGCGCAGCGCAACGGTGGCCGGGTGCTCACGCCCGGGCTCGACCGCCTTGGTGAGTACGTCGTCGCCGACTACCTTCGCGCCCGCCGCGGCCGCCGGCGCAGCGCCTGACCCGCGAGGCTGCGTCTCAGGTGCTCTCCTGCCGCGCCGGCGGAGGCGCGCCTTCGGACTCCCGTTGCCCCACTCGGCTGTGGCTCTTGCCGTACAGGAAGTAGACGACGAACCCGAGAAGCATCCAGATCCCGAACCGGACCCACGTCTCACCCAGCAGGTTCAGCATCAGGTAGAGGCAAAAGAGGACAGCGAGGGTGGCGACGACCGGAGCGGCCGGCACCCGGAAGGCGCGAGGCAGATCCGGTCGGGACCGCCGCAGCAGGACCACGCCGACACTGACGAGGATGAAGGCGAACAGGGTGCCGATGTTGACGAGGTCGGCAAGCGTCTCGAGGTCGACGAGACCGGCGATGATCGCCACGGAGACCCCGGTGATCATGGTGATCACGTGCGGCGTCCCGAACTTCGGATGCACCTTCGAGAGGCCCACCGGCAGCAGCCCGTCACGCGCCATCGCAAAGGCGACGCGTGTCTGCCCGAGCATCAAGATCATCACCACCACGACAAGCCCGATGCATGCCCCGATCGAGATGACGTCGCTCATCCAGTCGACGCCGTTCGCCTTGAACGCGGTCGCCAACGGGGCTTCGTCCTCGGGATCGATGTTCTTGTAGCTCTGCATGCCTGTGACGACGACACTGACCGCCATGTAGAGCACCGTGACGATCGCCAGCGACCCCAGGATCCCGATGGGCACGTCGCGCTGGGGGTTACGGGCCTCCTCGGCAGTCGTGGCCACGACGTCGAACCCGATGAAGGCGAAGAAGACGATGGCTGCGCCACTGATCACCCCCGCGAAACCGTAGACCGCCGGCTCCATCCCGAAGATCGTCTGGATCAGCGGCAGCTGCAGCCAGCCCGCTTCACCGGCCGCTGGTGATGCCGACGGCGGGATGAACGGCGTGTAGTTGTCGGCTGAGATATAGCCGATCCCGCCGACGATTACGGCGGCGACGACGGCGAGCTTGATCGCCACCACGACCTGGTTGACGAGACTGGA
>JACDHG010000045.1:11252-13325 GCA_013821195.1 Propionibacteriales bacterium | reverse complement strand
CGGCGGTGCGGTCAGGTTCTCGGTCGCGGCCTTCTTGCGCAGGATCGCGATCCGGGTCTCGAGGTCCGGGGGGATCACGTCGGTGAGCAGGCCCCACTCGAACCGGTTGCGCAGCCGGTCCTCCAGAGCCTCCAGGCGCTTGGGCGGGCGATCGGAGCTGATCACGATCTGCTTGTTGGCGTTGTGCAACGTGTTGAAGGTGTGGAAGAACTCCTCCTGGGTCTGGATCTTGCCCTCGAGGAACTGGATGTCATCGATCAGCAACACGTCGACGTCGCGGTAACGCCGCTGGAACGTCGCAGCGCGATCGTCGCGGATCGCGTTGATGAAGTCGTTGGTGAACTCCTCGCTCGACACATAGCGCACGCGGGCACCGGTGAACAGGCTGCGGACGTAGTGGCCGATCGCGTGCAGCAGGTGGGTCTTGCCCAGCCCGGACTCCCCGTAGATGAGCAGCGGGTTGTAGGCCTTGCCGGGAGCCTCGGCGACCGCGACCGCGGCCGCGTGCGCGAAGCGGTTCGACGACCCGATCACGAACGTCTCGAACGTGTACTTCGGGTTCAGCCGGGTCTCGGCGACCGCCTGTCTACGGTTGCCCACAGTGGGCGGACCGATGGCGGGTGCGGCCAGGGCGAGCTCGCGCACGCCACTCTCGTCGTAGCGATTTGTCGATAGAGCGCTTTGCGGTGAAAAGGCCGCCTCAGCGAAGGAGTTGGCCGGGCGACGCGGTCTCTCCTGCCGGGCCAGCTCGGTCGCGGGGTCGGGTGCGGGTGGGTGGACCGGCGCCAGACTCGTGTCGACGGTCACCGCGATGTGCACCGGCAGCGCCAGGGCGCTGCTGAGCGCCTCCTCCAGCCGCGGCCGGAGTCGGGTCTCGAGCTGGCTGCGGGTGAAGTCGTCCGGCACCGCGACGATCGCGGTGTGCTCGTGCAGGGTGACCGGCCGGCTGGTGGTGAGCCAGGCGCGCTGGCTCACCGGGAGGTCGGCAACCAGCCGCTCCCAGATCGGTGTCAGTTGCCCGACGTCCTCCGCGGCTTGCCCGGTGGTGTGCCCGGTGGTGTGCTCAGTCGGGTCACTCACTGCACTTCCCCTCCCGTGCTGTCGTCGTCCACAGAGTTGTCCACAGGTGTGCGTAGCCGGACGTCGACCGCCCCCGTGATGTGGCCCGGAGTGTCGCCTGGGCAGTGACCGGCGCTTCGGCAGCAGGCACCGGTAGCGCGGACGCTAACAACTGCGGGCACCGCCCGACAACCCGTTCTCCACAGGTTTGCACCGAACCGACCAAAGCGCCCGGCGTGTCGGCCACGGCTCACCGCCGGCGGGCTCCGATCACGGCGCGGTGTCGGGTTTGACCCTGCTTGACGCCACCGCGTACCGTTTGGACGGTCGAGCAGCATCGGCGTGTGTGGTGTGCCCACGTATTCGACGCCGCGACACCTCAGCAGACACCGATCGGGAGCCCTCTCGTGAGCAAGCGCACCTACCAGCCGAACAACCGACGCCGGCACAAGAAGCACGGCTTCCGCCTGCGGATGCGCACCCGCGCCGGTCGGGCGATCCTCGCTGCGCGCCGTGGCAAGGGCCGCAAGCAGCTGGCCGCCTGAGCGCGTCGATCTCCGCCCCGGACCCGCCGTGCTCCCCGCCGCGCACCGAATCCGCCGCAGCGCGGAGTTCCACGCGGTGATCCGCCGTGGCGCACGTGCCGGGCGGCGCACGCTGGTCGTCCACCTGCTGCTCCGCGGCGACGACGATCTCCCGCGCTTCGGTTTCGTGGTGAGTCGAGCCGTGGGTCCGGCGACCGTCCGCAACCGGGTGCAGCGGCGGCTACGCCATCTGGTGGCGGCTCGGCTCGATCAGGGTGACGCCGCAGCTGACCGACCGGGCGGCGCGGGCGCTCTGGTCGTTGTCCGCGCGCTTCCGGCGGCAGCCCGCGCCGGGTCGCCGGCGCTGAAGGCCGATCTGGACAGCGCTCTCGACGCCGCGTGGCAGCGAGCCCGGCGGCAGCGCCCGGTGGGCGCCGGCGGATGAGATACCTGCTGATCGGGCTGTTGCGGCTGTACCGGGCGCTCATCT